>CAZKGB010000036.1:0-12635 GCA_964551935.1 uncultured Lentimicrobiaceae bacterium
ATTAACCCGACTTGATATTTAATGAACTTTTAAAAAATGTAAAGTTTGGTAAAATCCGGTTAAGTTAGTAATTACGTTATTATCAATGTTTTTATAATTATTAATGAATTTGCTCTTTAGAAGATTTAAAATATGAAATATAATGCCTATACACTAAGGAATTTTTCAGACCTGCCACAGGTTAAGTCGTCATTGTCTGCGGAAAAAATTAATGAAATTAGAGTTGTTGGAAACGTACTTCCATTTAAAGTCAATAATTATGTAGTAGAAAAACTGATTGATTGGAATAATTTATCAAATGACTCGATTTTTCATTTAACGTTTCCTCAAAAGGAGATGCTTTCACAAAAGCATTTCCGGGAAATGGACAATGCATTAAAGGGTAGTTACTCTAAGTTTGAACTCAATGCTGTCATCAATAAAATACGATATGAATTAAATCCGCACCCTGCCGGGCAAAAAGATAATATTCCGGCATTAGGTGATTATAAATTGTCAGGAATTCAGCATAAATATAAAGAAACAGTGCTTTTCTTTCCAAGCCATTCTCAATCATGCCATGCCTATTGTACTTTCTGTTTCAGATGGCCACAGTTTGTCGGGATCAATGATTTGAGGTTTGCCATGAACGATACGGGTTTACTTATTAATTATTTAAAAGAACATCCTGAAGTAACAGATGTTCTTTTTACGGGAGGTGACCCATTGGTGATGTCTGCAAAAAAGTTTAAGGAATATATTGAACCATTGCTGGATGCAGATTTGCCAAACTTGCAGAATATAAGAATTGGCACAAAAGTATTAAGCTATTGGCCCTATCGATTTATTAATGATGAAGATGCGGATGATTTGTTAAGGCTTTTCGAAAAGATAGTGGATAGTGGAGTTCATCTGGCTTTTATGGCTCATTTTAGTCATCCTAAAGAATTAAAGACCACAGAAGTTGAAACCGCAATAAAAAGAATATTGAGTACAGGGGCAGTTATCAGAACTCAATCTCCGGTCATGAATCATATAAACAACAGTGCAGAGATATGGGCGGAGATGTTGAAGTTACAGGTAAATTTAGGCTGTATTCCGTATTACATGTTTGTGGCAAGAAATACCGGGGCACAGGATTATTTTGCGATTACACTTGAACATGCATGGAAAATCTTCAGGGACGCTTATAAACAGGTTAGTGGCATTTCAAAAACAATAAGAGGTCCCATTATGTCAGCTTATCCTGGTAAAATACAAATATTGGGGATAAACGAAATTGGCAATAAAAAATATTTTAACCTCAGGTTTATTCAGGGTAGCAATCCGGATTGGGTTGGGAAACCGTTTTTTGCCAAATATAACCCTGATGCCATTTGGTTAACTGATTTAGAGCCAATAGACGGGAAAGATAAATTCTTTTTTGAAGAAAATATTTAAAAGAAATTGATGTTTAATAGTATCAACACATCGGCCTGACATTGTAATTTCGGGGGTAATCATAAAAATAAAAAACTTAAATAAACTACTAATGGACATACAAAGTATAAAAATGCGTTTTGGCATTATAGGCAATTCACCCTATTTAAACCGGGCCATTGATGTAGCTGTTCAGGTGGCACCAACCGATCTTACGGTACTGGTTACCGGTGAAAGCGGAACAGGAAAAGAAGTTTTTCCAAAAATTATTCATCAGCTTAGTAGTCGCAAGCATGGCCATTATATTGCTGTAAACTGCGGGGCTATTCCCGAAGGAACCATCGATTCGGAGTTGTTTGGACATGAAAAAGGTTCGTTTACGGGAGCTTCGGATAGTAGAAAGGGATATTTTGAAGTAGCCAGCGGAGGTACCATCTTTTTGGATGAAGTTGCCGAGCTTCCAATCTCTACCCAGGTACGATTATTAAGAGTACTCGAAACGGGTGAGTTTTTAAAAGTCGGCTCCTCTAAAGTTCAAAAAACCGATGTGCGCGTGGTGGCAGCAACCAATGTTAACGTTCAACAGGCTATCTCCGAAGGTAAATTTCGTGAAGATTTGTATTACCGCCTTAACTCGGTTCCGATATACATCCCCCCCTTGCGCGAACGTAAAGAAGATATTCATTTGATATTTCGGAAATTTGCCTCCGACTTTGCCGAAAAGTACAGGATGCCTCTGCTTAAGCTAACACCCGATGCGGTGGAGGTGTTGGAAAATTATTACTGGCCCGGCAACATCCGGCAGCTTAAAAATATTACCGAACAAATTTCAATTATTGAGTCCTCTAAGGAGATTAACGGTGAAACCTTAAAAAAATATCTTCCTCACCATCAAAAAGATCTGCCTGTTCTTTACAACAAGCAGGAAAACGAAAGCCTTTCGGAACGGGAGCTTTTATACAAGGTGTTGTTTGATATGCAAAAAGATCTCACCGAGCTTAAACGGGTGGTCTATTCAAATTTAAACACGGAAAGTACTGACGATCAGCAAAAACCTTCAGATGATTTTCCGGTAAAATCGCTCATTCATGTTAATCATGATGAACCGGAATCGGGACATATTATTATTTCAAATCCACCGGAAAACCAACCGATAACCGAATCTGAAGTGATTAGCGAGTCACTTTCGTTGCAGGATAATGAAAAAGAGATGATCAGAAAAGCTTTGCGCCGGCATAGCGGGAAACGAAAAGCTGCCGCCAACGAGCTTGGCATCTCCGAACGAACCCTTTACCGGAAAATTAAGGAGTACAACATCAAGCAATAAGGTTTAATAAAAAACTTTTCTGGAGAATTAATGAATATTTGGAGTTAAAATCCGAAAATTAATATGAAAATTCAGACTTTAACTCCGAATTTTCATTTTTTGTTTTATCTTTGTAACAGTTGTATTTTAAAATGTTGCTCTGATGCTACCAAGATATTACCATTCGATTGATGATTTAATGCCTGAAAATAAGGTGCTAATCATTTATGGCAGCCGTCGTGTAGGAAAGACAACCTTACTCAATGAGCTGTTAAAGTCAACAAAGCTGAAATATAAAATTGATTCGGGTGAGAATATTAAAATTCATGAAATATTGAGCTCGGGTAATTTTGACCTGTTAGGTGAATACGTGGAGGGATATGATTTGGTTGCGATAGATGAAGCTCAGGAGATTGAAAAGATAGGCAAAGGTCTTAAAATACTTATCGATCATTATCCGAACACGAAACTTATTGCAACCGGTTCATCTTCTTTCGATTTGTCGCAAAAAGTTGGTGAGCCGCTCACCGGAAGAAAAAGGATAGTTACGCTTTACCCGTTTGCACAGGGAGAGTTATTAAATCATTTCACCGCGTTCGAGCTAAAAAACAGATTGAGCGATTATTTAATTTTCGGTTCCTATCCCGAGGTAGTTACAAGTAAATCAAAACAGGAAAAAACAGAAATACTGGATGAACTTGTCGGGTCTTACTTATTAAAAGACATCTTGTCACTTGAAAACATACGCAACCCGAAAACCTTGTTTAATCTGCTAAAACTGCTTTCGTTTCAAGTTGGAAATTTGGTTTCAATCAATGAGTTGTCAAAACAATTGCATGTTGACGGCAAAACGGTAAGCAGATACCTCGGCCTTTTGGAAAAAACCTTTATCATTTTTAAAATTGGGGCTTTTAGCGGTAATCTGAGAAAAGAGATTAGCAAGAAAAATAAGTACTATTTTTTTGATAATGGAATACGAAACGGGATTATTATGCAATTGGCACCGCTAAACCTCCGAAACGATGTAGGTCAACTTTGGGAAAACTTTATGGTTTCTGAACTTTATAAAAAGAATTCCTATCTGAAACAATTTTATCAGCTTTACTTTTGGCGTAACTATAACGGGCAGGAAATAGATTTGCTTTTTGAAAAAAACGGTAAATTCACTGCTTTTGAGTTCAAGTGGAAAAAGGAGCAAGCAAAATTGCCGCCTGATTTCGCAAAAAAATATGGTGCTATAGAGTATTCTGTTATCAACCGGTTTAATTATTTAGATTATTTACGACTGACATAAATGTAAATGAAAATTACTATTCAAAAAAAGAGACTACTTTTGTACGGTATGAATTTTAAATACAAAACGATATTGAACTTCAGGCTTCCGGCAATGTTGTTGCTGAGCGTACTATTAATAGTGAGTGGTTGTGGCGTTTATTCGCTGACGGGAGCTTCGGTACCGCCGCAGGCAAAAACCATTTCCATTCAATATTTCCCCAACAAAGCAGCATTGGTGGAGCCGACATTAAGTCCGGTTTTTACCAATATTTTGCGCGATAAGTTTACCACACAGCTAAACCTGAATATGGTTGACCGAAATGGCGATTTGGCTTTTGAGGGAGAGATTTTAGCTTATAAAACCATTCCGGTTGCCATTCAAAGCGATCAAACTGCTGCCATGAACCGGTTGACCATTACCGTGAATATTCGCTTTATAAACAAGTTTGACCCAACAAAAGATTTTGAACAAAAGTTTACTGAATTTGCAGAGTATTCTGCCGATCAGGATTTTAATAGCGTTAAAGCCACCTTGGTTGAACAAATATCGGATGCGCTGGCCGACGATATCTTTAATAAGGCGGTGATTAATTGGTAGAGGAGAGTTTAGGAGGAAGTAAGAAGCAAGGCGTAGGGAGTGGAGTTTTTAAAAAGGCTTGAAAAGTAATGAACAAAGATCAATTTATATCGTACTTAACCAACCCGTCGGGTTTAAATCTTTCGACGTTGGAGGAGCTGGATACCTTAATTAAAGATTTCCCCTATTTTCAATCGGCACGGATTTTATATACCCTTAATCTCTTTAAAGAGCACAACATTCATTACGATGCCGAGCTTAAAACTACTGCCATCTATATCGGAAACCGGAACATATTAAAAAAACATATCAACCGCATTGAGCGGGTTAAATCTGAACCGGTGGTTGAACCGGAACCGTCCTCTGAAAAAGAGCAGAAAGTGTCGGAAGTAAATTCTGCCGATAAAACAGAAACAACAGGAAAAACAGAAGCCCCCATCGAGCACGAAACTTCTGACGAAACGGCTGCCCATACCCGAAAAAAGGAGTATGTTGGCGAAAAATCCACTGAGGAAGACACCATCGCGCAGCTTAAAAAAATTATCGAACAACGTATTCGCGAAATTGAAGAGGAGAAAAAACAAAAAGGGGAAAATAAAAAAGCAAAGCCGCTCTCTAAAAAGTCGAAACTAAATATCATTGATGAGTTTATTCAAAACCAACCTTCCATAAGTCGTGCAAAAAGCAAATTTTACGATCCGGTTGACAAAGCAAAGGAGAGCATTGTGGAGCAGGAAGACATTGTAAGCGAGACCCTGGCCACTATTTATATGGATCAGGGATACTACGAGAAGGCCATAAATATGTATGAAAAATTAATTTTGAAAATTCCGGAAAAAAGTAGTTACTTTGCAGCCCTTATTAAAAAAGCTAATAAAGAGTTAAAAAATAAAAAATAGTAAGCGATGTATATTTTATTCTCAATAGTCATTTTGGTTGTCAGCGTTTTGCTGGGTTTAATTGTTTTAGTACAAAATCCTAAAGGCGGCGGCCTGGCTGCTAACTTTTCGGGCGGAAGCCAGTTTATGGGTGTTAGGCAAACTGCCGATATGCTTGAAAAATTAACCTGGGGTTTTGGTGTTGGTATTCTTATCCTAAGCCTGGCTGCAGCTACTATCATTCCTCGCCAGGTTAACGCCGGTGGACAGGAAGATTCACTGCTTAAGAATAAGATTGAAAATACAGCCGCTCCGGTTAACCTTCCTGCTGCACCTGTCCAAGATAACAGTAAGAAATAACGAAATAAAAAAATCATTTTTAAAATGTCAGAATGTCATAGATGTTCTGACATTTTTTTTGTCCGGAGGTTTGGCACGAAATATGACAATGGGCTGGCAGTATTTTAACCATAAAATAATAACAGAAATGGCAAATGTAAACATCAAACCATTGGGCGACCGTGTAGTAATTGAGCCTGTAGAGGCAGAAGCAAAGACGGCCAGTGGAATTATTATCCCCGACACAGCAAAAGAAAAACCATCTATGGGAATGGTTGTAGCAATTCCGGATGCCAACGATGATAACAAAATAACCGTTAAAGTTGGCGATAAAGTATTGTACGGAAAATATGCCGGTACCGAAATCACCATGAACGATAAAGATTACCTTATCATGAGTGAGTCGGATATCCTGGCAATCGTTTAATCAGAAAAAGTAATATTAAAAAAATAACTAAAAATTTAAAAAAATGGCAAAAGACATTTTATTCAATCACGAAGCAAGAGAAGGCCTTAAAAAAGGTGTTGACGCATTATCAAATGCAGTAAAAGTAACCTTGGGACCCAAAGGAAGAAACGTAATTATCGATAAATCGTTTGGCGCACCTCAGGTAACCAAAGACGGTGTTACCGTTGCCAAAGAAATTGAACTTACCGACCCCATTGAAAACATGGGTGCACAAATGGTAAAAGAGGTTGCCTCAAAAACCAACGATGTGGCCGGTGACGGTACTACTACCGCTACCGTTTTGGCCCAGTCGATTTTTAACACCGGTCTTAAAAATGTAACCGCAGGCGCCAATCCAATGGATTTGAAACGGGGTATTGAAAAAGCTGTTACAAGTGTTGTTGAAGGTATTAAAAACATGAGCCACGAAGTGGGCGACAGTGGCGATAAAATTGAGCAGGTAGCAACCATTTCAGCCAACAACGACAATGTTATTGGAAAGATGATTGCCGAAGCCATGGGTAAAGTGAAAAAAGAGGGTGTTATCACCATCGAAGAGGCTAAAGGTATCGAAACTTACGTTGATGTAGTTGAAGGTATGCAATTCGACCGTGGTTACATTTCACCTTATTTTGTAACCGACACCGAAAAAATGACCACCGTTTTCGACAATCCGTTGATTCTTATCCATGATAAGAAAATCTCGGTAATGAAAGAGCTGCTTCCTATTCTTGAAAAAGCTGTTCAAAGTGGCAAACCATTGCTCATTATTGCCGAAGATGTTGAGGGTGAAGCATTGGCAACACTGGTTGTTAACCGTTTACGCGGTTCATTAAAAATTGCTGCCGTTAAGGCTCCCGGCTTTGGCGACAGAAGAAAAGAGATGCTGGAAGACATCGCTGTATTAACAGGTGGTGTTGTTATCTCCGAAGAAAAAGGATACAAGCTGGAAGATGCTACCGTTGAAATGTTGGGAGAAGCTGAAAAAGTAACCATCGACAAAGAAAATACCACCATCGTAAGTGGTAAAGGTGATGCCGAAAATATTCAGGCTCGCGTTAACCAAATTAAAGCACAAATTGAAACCACCACTTCCGATTATGATAAAGAAAAATTGCAAGAGCGTTTGGCTAAACTGGCCGGTGGCGTTGCCGTAATTTATGTGGGTGCTGCCAGCGAGGTTGAAATGAAAGAGAAAAAAGACCGTTTTGATGATGCATTGTCAGCTACCCGTGCTGCCATCGAAGAAGGTTTTGTCCCGGGTGGTGGTGTTGCACTGTTGCGTGCCGCCTCCTCGCTCGATAAGCTTAAAGCTGACAACGAAGACGAAGAGATTGGCATTAACATTGTTCGCCGGGCTGTTGAAGAACCCATGCGTATCATTGTTGAAAATGCAGGCCTTGAAGGTTCGGTAGTGGTTAATGAAGTTAAAAACGGTAAAGATGATTACGGTTTTAATGCTCGTACCGAGCAATATGAGAACCTTACCAAAGCCGGTGTTATCGATCCTACCAAGGTTACTCGTGTTGCACTCGAAAATGCTGCCTCCATTGCAGGTATGTTGTTAACAACCGAGTGTGTGCTGAGTGAACATAAAGATGAAAATGCTCCTGCCGCTCCAGCCATGCCTCCTATGGGTGGCGGAATGCCCGGCATGATGTAACATTTTAATCGTTAGCTAAAAAAGAGCCGGCATCGTACGATACCGGCTCTTTTTTGTAATATCAACAGGGTTTGCCGATATTATAAAATAATGGATTTTTGAGGTTTAACACTTAATACCGGAAAGGGTGAGTGGTTCACCATTTGGCTGGCATAGGGTCCCATCCAAAGGTTGGCCGTAGAGGTCTCCTGCTCGGTCATAATGGCAATCATGTTGGCTTTGATTTTTTTTGCGTACTCAAGGGTGTCATCGGTAATTTGTTCCGAATCGATGAAAACCGACCGGTATCTGATGGCCCTCTCTTTAAAATAATCTTCGGCTTGGGCAACATAAGCCTTTATTCTGTATCGTATATCGGCATGACTCGATGTTTGCAGCCCTAATATATGAACTTCCGAATTAAAATATTTGGCGAGTTCAGCAGTTATCGGAATCTTTTCGCGGGTAACTTTTGTACTGTTTAGCGGTAATACAATTCTGTCGAGGTTTTGTGAAATATCGTTTCCTCCTCTGATGGTAAGTACGGGAACATTGCTGGCCGAAACAATTCTGTTGGCATTGCTTCCCGACCAAAACTCTTCAAATCCAGAAAGGCCATGTGTTCCAACAACAATCATATAGGCTTTTAGCTCATCGGCAACATTGCATATTTCGCTGTACACTTTTCCTTTACGTACCACAAAATCAATGCTATTGCAACAACCTTCATACTTATTAAGCAACTCGTTAAACCGTTTTGCCACCGCATCCAGACGATGGGTAGGGTCAATGTTAAAAATTTCTTTTGAGTAATCAATGTGGTCAACCCAAACCATGGTTACCGACATGTTTGCCTTTTTGGCTATCAAAATAGCATGCTCAAGGGCATTAAATGAATTATCGGAGAAATCGATTCCAACAATAATACGTTTCATAATTGTTTAGTTTTGGTTAATTTGTTCATCTGAAAAGCGGATATAATCTTTTATAACCCATACATTCCGGTATTTCCGTTTTATTTTTTCCAATTGCTCCAAGGCTTCTAACCGGGTTTTGAAGTTTCCCACTCTCACCCGGTAATAAGGTTCCTGAAAACTCAGATAAGCCGGAATGTCAGGGAAAAATTCATGAAATTTGTCCATCATGTCGTGGGCGGCATCCAGTGCGTCATTTCCCGAATCTTTAAAAAGCTGAATTCGATATCCTTCAATAAACGGGTAGGTTTGATTGTGAGCCACGTGTATGGCTATTAACGAATCAACGCGCGGGTCGGATTTTACCATCATATTTCCCTGCTGTGCTTTAGCCATAACTACGATGGCCGTAAAAATCATTATTAAAAAAGCTCTTTTCATTCAGTGGTGTTTACTAATGGTTTAAAGTAAAAACGAATTAAAAAAAAAGTAAAACTAATGATATTCTTTATCTCTCAAACTTAAAACCGGAACTTTTGCACCATTTATTAATTGCTGTGCGTAAGGTCCTAAAAATTTATTGGCTGTGGTAATATTTTGTTCCGTCATAATGGCAATTAAATCGATGCCGTTATTATCGACATATTCAAGTATCGAAGCAGCAACGTTGACAGCTTCTACACTTTCTATTTTATACTTTATGTTTTTATCGTTGATACATTTCTCGGCTTCCCGGCCAAAACTGTCAATCCGCTTTCGGATAACACCAATGGGTGAGTTGTACACCTTTAATAAATGGATGGCGGCGTTAAACCGTTTTGCTAATTCAACGGTAAAAGGCAGTTTTTGTTTTGTTTCAAGCGAACTATCCAGTGGAAGTAAAATAGTACCAATACTTTTTTCAAAATGGTAATCTCCCCTAACGGTTATAACAGGGCAAGGAGCAGATGTCATGATACGGTAGGCATTGCTACCAATCCAATACTGCTCGAAACCGGTAACACCATGGGTTCCGGTAAATATGATATCCGCTTTAAGTTGCCGGGCAGTTTTACCGATTTCCTGATAAACCTTTCCTTTTTTAAGGTGATATTGTAACTTTTCACCAGGTACTTTCGGTTTAAAATCGGATACAATTTTCTGTAAATAGTTTTTCTTTTCTATGCGAAGTTCCTCTTCAATGGTGTCAATCAGATTGTCTTCCAATGAAGAGTTATCCACCCAAACAAGATGAATAGCAGCCTCCAGTTTGTTGGCAAACATGATGGCATACTCCAAAACATGAAAGGAGTTCTTCGAAAAATCGGTAGCAACAAGTAATGTTTTCATGGCTTTAGTAATTTATTACAGCAATTCTGCATCACCAAATCTTTATGTGCTGTTAGTTGTGGCTAATGTACGGATTTTTGCTGAAATTGTCAAAAAATGTTGTGAAATATCCATCGTAATAATTGTTTTGTTTGGAGGATGGTACAGCTAAAATCCTTAATTTTGCTCATCAGCACAAATTAATAATTTCAACATGAATGAAAATCTGGATAGTACCGGTACTTCTTTTTCAAAACTCGAATCGGAAATAGAAAAAGTGTTGCGACCTTCGGAGTTTGACAGTTTTGCCGGTCAGCCTCATGTTGTTGAAAATCTTAAAATTTTTGTAGAAGCCTCTCGTCAGCGTGGCGATGCTCTGGATCATGTGCTGCTTCACGGCCCTCCCGGATTGGGAAAAACCACGCTGTCGTATATTATTGCCAACGAGCTGGGTGTTAACATTAAAGTTACTTCGGGCCCGGTACTCGACAAACCCGGTGACCTTGCAGGGCTGCTGACCAACCTTGAAGAAAACGATGTGCTATTTATCGACGAAATCCACAGGTTAAGTCCGGTGGTTGAAGAGTACCTCTATTCGGCCATGGAAGATTACAAAATAGATATTATGATTGAAACCGGCCCCAATGCCAGGTCGGTTGAAATTTCTCTAAACCCTTTTACCCTCATTGGGGCTACTACCCGTTCAGGATTGTTAACCGCTCCTTTACGCTCCCGCTTCGGCATCAATTCACGCCTCTCCTATTATAACACCGAAACACTGGCTCACATTGTCCGCCGGTCAGCATCTATTATAAAAGTAAAAATTGAAGAGAATGCTTCCGTTGAAATTGCAAGCCGCAGTCGCGGTACGCCACGAATTGCCAACCTTTTATTACGCCGTGTTCGCGATTTTGCACAAATAAAAGGAAGTGGTGTCATCGATATGGAAATCACAAAAGTAGCTTTAAAAGCCTTGAATGTCGATAGCCACGGCCTGGATGAAATGGACAATCGTATTTTAAGCACAATCATCGATAAATTTAAGGGTGGCCCGGTGGGAATCACCACGATTGCTACTGCAGTTGCCGAAGAAGCCGGAACCATCGAAGAGGTTTATGAACCCTTCCTTATTCAAGAAGGTTACCTGATGCGCACCCCTCGCGGCAGAGAAGTTACCGAGATGGCCTATAAGCACCTGGGGAAAGTTAAAAATTCCGAACAGGGAAAACTGTTTTGATGTATTATTTTTGATTTGTTGATAACAGCGTTCTATATATAATTAGGTTCATTTTGATTTTACCTTAATGAGTTACATTTCATTATTGTTAATGAGGTAAAGAAATTTCAACATGTTTACTGTCAGAATTATGAGATTGCTATAGGCCTCGTATCGACGATCTGTTCAACTTTTTGAAGTGGGTTAGCTTTAAGCAATTTCATTTTGAAAAGTAGATAGAATTTTTTTTACTTTTTGCGACCAAATGAAAGAGTATTTAAACATTCATGTTTATAAACAAACATACAGGTTGATAATTGCCGACCCTGAAAGGGTCAAATATCAATAGGTCGGGGTTTAAACCCCGGGATTATCAATGAGTTTGAAATCGTTTTGGCGGGATTTTTTTCGCGAAGCAAGAAAAAATCATGACAAAACAAGAAATAAGTAAATTAAATAGCTACAAAATTATAAACAGATGAAAAACCTGTTTCAATTAAAAAGCAACAACACATCGCTGAAAACCGAGCTGGTTGCCGGCTTTACTACCTTTGTTGCCGGAATGTACATTGTTGTGGTCAACCCCTCTATTTTATCGCAGGCAGGCATGCCTTACAGTGCAGCACTTACTGCTACGGTAGTGCTGAGTGCTTTTTCAACTATAGCCATGGGGTTGTATGCCGGGAATCCCATATTGGTTGCTCCGGGAATGGGACTTAACGCCTATTTTACTTACACCGTGGTGCTGGGTATGGGAGTAAAACCCGAAGTGGCTTTAGGTGCTGTATTTTGGTCAGGGGTTGTGTTTGTGCTGCTATCGGTTTTTAATATTCGTAATGCCATCGTAAAAGCCATCCCGCCGGTAGTGCGTATTGCCGGAGCTGTTGGTATTGGACTGTTTATCGCGCTAATTGGATTTGTAAATGCCGGATTTATTGTTGCCAAACCTCCCATTATTGGTGTTAATAAAATCGATGCCGCCACCCTTACTTTTTTGGCCGGCCTGTTTATTACCATTGTTTTGGTGGTAAGAAAAATAAAAGGAGCCCTTATCATAGGAATAATACTAACAACATTGTTGGCAATTCCCGTGGGCCGATGGTGGGGTGATGCATCTGCGGTTAATCACGGCGTGGCTTTGTTGGTTAACTGGAATGGATTTTATGCTGCTCCGGATTTTAGCTGGTTTTTTAAGCTGGATTTAGTTAATTCGCTGAAATACTCGTTTATCCCTATTATTTTTGCCATGATGTTCGTGGATATGTTTGATAGTATCACCACCTTTGTCGGTGTGGCAGAAGCCGCCAGTTTAAACGATGAGGATGGAAACCCAC
>CAZKGB010000037.1:0-12421 GCA_964551935.1 uncultured Lentimicrobiaceae bacterium
GGCTATTTGGTTTGGCCTTACAGGGACGATACAATTTTCCGGTTTTGGCCTTGGCAAATGTATTTATTGCATACAATATTTTTTCAACCTTTAAAGACCGGACAAAGATAGTTTTATTGGTTCTGTTCGCAGTTTTTCTTTCCTATAACAGCTTTTTTTGGTCAGTTTCACACTTTACAACCGATTGGTATTTAAATTAAACAACATTACTTATGACATTAAACAACCAATATAAAACTATTAAGTGCAGCGTTAAGTTCTTATCTGTATTTGTCAAAGATTTAGGAGGCTTAAAAGTTTTTTTTGCCAAAGCAGTTGAGTACTTCAAAAGCAATGGGTTTAGCCATGCAATGGGTAAATCGAAATATATTTTATTACAGGCTAAGGTTGCCGGTTTAAACCATACCTATACAAATGAAGCACCGTTTGAAGAAACAGATGAAGAAGTTATAAAACATGAGTATCGCCTACTTATACCGGATCCCGGTAAACTGAGTAACCAGATAAAAACATTTAGCCTTTCTCCGTTGTTTTCCATCCTAATGCCCACATACAATACGAATCCTCAATGGCTTACCGAGGCCATTGAATCGGTGCGAAACCAAATTTACCCCAACTGGGAATTGTGTATTGCCGACGATGCTTCAACAAATAAGGATTGTATGGAAGTACTTAAAAAATATGAGAAAAAAGATAAAAGGATAAAAGTTGTGTACCGGAAGGAAAACGGACACATCTCCAACGCCTCTAACAGTGCGCTGGAATTGGCAACCGGTGATTTCATTGTACTCCTGGATCATGATGATAAACTATCGGAAGATGCTCTGTTTTGGATGGCAAAAACAATAAATGAGCAACCCGCCGCCAAATTAATCTATTCGGACGAAGATAAAATTGATGATAAGGGAATAAGAAAAGATCCTTATTTTAAGTGCGACTGGAATTATTCTCTCTTTTTATCTCAAAATTTTATTAATCATTTGGGAGCATACGATGCTAAACTATTTAAAAAAATAGGCGGTTTCAGACCCGGTTATGAAGGTTCGCAGGATTACGATATGGTATTGAGGCTTATAGAACATATTTCTCCCGACAGCATTGTTCATATCCCAAGGGTTTTATACCATTGGCGCATCCACAAAAACAGCACTGCTTATAAAGCTGATGAAAAGCCTTATGCTTTGATTGCGGCACAAAAAGCCATTGCTGACCACCTGAAGCGTAAAGAAATTGATGCTGATGTTGAGTTGTTGGATAACCAGATGTATCGGGTAAAATACATGCTTCCCGATATCCCTCCTTTGGTAAGCATTATTATTCCAACCAAAGATAATTTTAAAATCCTGGAAAGATGTATCAACAGCATATTATTAAAAACCGATTATAACAACTACGAAATACTTATCGTTGACAACAATTCGGAGGACAAAAACACATTGGATTATTTACAAGAGATTCGTAAAAATGAAAAAGTAACAGTATTAAAAGACAAGCAAAAATTCAATTTCTCATCCATTAATAATAAGGCCGTTAACCATGTAAATGGTAGCTACCTGTGTTTTCTAAACGATGATACTGAGGTCATTTCGACTGCATGGCTTTCGGAATTGGTTAGTGTCGGGGTTCGACAAGGGGTTGGTGTCGTAGGAGCACGACTCTGGTATCCAAACAACACTTTACAACATGGGGGCGTTGTTTTGGGAATAGGGGGTGTTGCATCCCACTCTCATAAACGTATTCCGAAGGGAAAAGGTGGCTATTTTAACAGGGCAACCCTGATACAGGAATTTTCGGCGGTAACCGCTGCCTGTATGCTACTTCCAAAAAAAGTATTTTTGGAGATTGATGGTTTTGATGAAGAAAATCTGACAGTTGCTTTTAATGATGTAGATTTATGTCTGAGAATTCGAGAAAAAGGTTACAGGATTGTTTGGACCCCCTATGCAGAACTGTATCACCACGAAAGTTTATCGAGAGGAGAAGACAGACTTGATGAAAAAAACAAACGCTTTTTTCTTGAGAATGAATTTATGCTGAAAAAATGGAAAACATGGATTGAAAACGATCCGGCTTACTCCCCGAATCTCACTTTAAAAGCCGAAGACTTTTCATTTGCCTGGCCTCCCAGGGTCGATCTTTATGAATGATTTATTAAATGACAACAGAAAAAAAATATATTGAAATCGACTTTTATAAACTTTGGAAGTTTATCAGGGTAAAAAGAACCACCAAAGAAAAAATGAAGGCATTTTTGTTTTCTAAAATGCCGTTTCTGTTTAATAAATTTGCCTCCTTTTATCACTGGAAAAATGCACAAATATTTAAGGGTAGTGACCTTCTAACCAGTCTTCCATTAGACAATCTAAAGAAAGAAAGAAACAATAGCTCTAACAGTCTTGCCATTGTGCTGCACGTGTATTACACCGATGTGTTTGCTGATATTTTAAAACGGTTGCCGGTCGATGAAAACCTCAGCATCAAACTTTTTATCAGTTGTCCGAAAGAGATTAAACCTGACATCGAAAAAACACTATTACCATACCCTTTCAACTGCCAAATTATTGTGGTCGAAAACAGAGGTAGAGATATCCTGCCCTTTTTAAAAGTTTTGCCGGTTGTTTTCAATCAAAATTTTGATTTGGTATTAAAACTTCACACCAAGCGGTCAAACCATCTAAACAAAAAAGAGCCCTGGAATTCCGATCTTTTTAATAAACTTTTGGGAGAAAGCAACATTCGGAATATTCTAAACCTGTTTGCAATTTATCCTCAAATGGGCATGATAGCACCGGCAGGCAATATATTACCTATGGCGTTCTATTATGGTGGTAATGAGCTGAAGGTAAAAAAACTTTGTCTTCAAATGGGCATTTCTGAAGATCAGCTTAAGAACTTTAACTTTGTTGCCGGTAGTATGTTTTATGCAAGGAAAGAGGTGTTGGAGCCCATGTTGATGCTGGACTTGTCGGAAAAAGATTTTGAATTGGAAAACAATCAACTCGACAATACCATGGCACATGTTGTGGAGCGTATCTTTCCGGCCGGATTGATTTTAAAAAAGATGTATCTGGCAGATACTTTTAGTACGCCCGGTTCATTATCCTGTAACATAACACTTAATCACCCGTTCACTATATGAAAATCGGCATACTCGGTACACGCGGAATTCCCAACCAATACGGAGGGTTTGAGCAATGGGCGGAACAGCTGTCGGTTGGCCTGGTAAATAAAGGCTGCGAAGTAACGGTTTACAACTCACATTTCCACTCCTATAAAAAGAGCACCTATAAGGGGGTTCAGATTATTCATCAATGGGATCCGAAAGGAATTGGGCTGGCCAGCCAGTTTATTTACGACCTGTGTTGCACTCTTGATGCCCGCAAACACCATTTTGATGTAATTCTTCAGCTGGGCTATACCACAAGCTCGGTGTGGGCATGGCTGCTCCCATCAACAACTACCCTAATCTACAACATGGACGGGATGGAGTGGAAACGCGAAAAATACAAAGGTCTGCTCTCCTCCTTTTTAAAGTACGCTGAAAAACTGGCTGTTAAACACAGCGATGCAATTATTGCCGATTCAAAACCCATTAAAAGTTATCTCGATAAAAACCATCACGTTAACTCCAATTTTATTGCCTATCCTGCCGAAATATTTACCCGGCCCGATGAAGCTGTATTGAAAGGTTACAACCTTAAACCCGATGAGTATTTATTGCTCATTGCCCGGTATCAGCCCGATAACAATTTTGAGACCATCATTAAAGGAGTGTTAAAATCAAGAACATTAAAAAAGCTTGTTATTGTGGGTGATGATAACAACAGGTATGGCAGGTATTTAAAGAAATCTTTTAAGGATGCACGGTTGAACTTTTTAGGAAAGATATACAACAAAAAGGTTTTGAATAACTTAAGGTATTTTTCTTCGCTCTATTTTCACGGTCACAGTGCCGGAGGTACCAATCCTTCGCTTTTGGAAGCAATGGCGGCTTCCTGCTTAATTTGTGCGCACAACAACGAGTTTAACAGGTCGGTTCTTGGAGAGGACGGCTTCTATTTTAAAACAGAAGATGATATTGCCGCTTTGATAAACAACAGTCCTGAAAAAGCATCCGAATTAAACCGTATTATCAATAATTTGAATAAATTGCGGGATGATTACAACATGGATAAAATTGTTAACGCTTACTTCACCCTGATCGAAAAGACATATAAAAAGACATATAAAAGGTGAGATACTCAAGGTACATATCAACTATCGCGGCTTTTGGCGATTTTATTATCCTGAATTTCTTGTTCAGTTTTGTTTATTGTTATTTAAATAAGTTCGGGGCAGTTTGTCAACAAACCAATGCGGTCATCTTTTACTTTTATATTAATGTTGCCTGGATTATTACGATTGCCGTTTTCCGGCCTTATCGTATCGACAGGGTGTTGGGAAAGAAATACATACTCTTTACTTACCTGAAAAGCGTTATTTTTTTACTGCCTCTTTTCCTGCTCTATTTTCAGGTTTTGTCGTTTCACTATCTGTCGAGGTTGCAAATAAAATATCTGTTTCCGGTATTGTTGTCGGCGCTTCTGTTTTGGAGGTTTTTTCTCTATTTTATTCTTGCCTGGTACCGCAAAGCAGGATACAACTACCGCAACGTTGTAATAATCGGTAACAACGAAACGGCAAATGAGTTAAGAAACTATTTTTTACAAACTCCCTGGACGGGATATCGCTTTATGGGATTTTTTACTTATGAAAAGTCAAATAAAAAAGGGGTGGTTGGAACCTATGATGAGCTGGAACATTATGTTGCCGAGAATAAAATAGACGAACTTTATCTGATATCCAACAACATACACGAAAGTGTTTTTAAAATTATCTCATCCATTGTTAGCAAACAGGCAGTTAAAATCCGCATTGTACCCTATGTTTCCAGTTTTTCGTTTATGAGCGTTAAACTGGTTAACTACGACTCCATACCGGTTTTAAAAATCCAGCGAGGCCCGCTAAGCTTTTGGTATAACAGACTTTTAAAGCGGACTTTCGACGTGCTTCTTTCATGGATTGTCATTTTTCTTGTTCTTTCCTGGCTCATGCCTTTAGTGTGGCTGATTAACCTGTTGTCGGGCGACACGGGTAGTTTGTTTTTCTCCCAGCTACGAACCGGTCTTGACAATAAGCCGTTTAAGATGATTAAGTTTCGTACCATGAAAAAAAATCGGGAGGCCGATTTAAAGCAAGCTTCCAAAGATGATGAAAGGATAACAAAAATCGGCAGACTCTTGCGAAAAACCAGCATTGATGAACTCCCGCAGTTTTTTAATGTTCTGCTGGGAAACATGTCGGTAGTGGGCCCTCGGCCACACATGTTAAACCATACAGCCGAGTATAAGGAGATGGTTAAAAAATTCATGGTTCGTCATGCAGTAAAGCCGGGTATCACGGGGTATTCGCAAGTAAGAGGGCATAGGGGTGAGATAAAAAAGATAAGAGATTTAAAAGACCGTATTAAGTTCGACCTTTTTTATATTGAAAATTGGTCGTTTAGTTTAGATATGAAAATTATTTATCTCACCATCATAAACCTTTTCAAAGGTGAAGAAAAAGCCTATTGACGCTTGTTGGTAACAAGGAGATAACTCGACTCCGCGGTCGCTTCGCTCGAGAAGGATTGGTTACAAACCGGATGCTTTTAAAAACAGAATGATAATACTACATCCCGGCGCTTTCGGTTTCCAGCTTACGGTCGATTTTTTTGAACATGCCCTGTAGGACTTTTCCCGGACCAACTTCAATAACTTTAGTAGCTCCGTCAGCAAGCATGTTTTTCATGGTTTGTGTCCAACGTACCGGCGACACCAACTGCTTAATCAGGTTGGTTTTAATAATCTCGGGGTCGTTGACCGGCTGTCCGGTTACATTTTGATAGATAGGGCAAATACCCTGACTGAATTTTGTCGACATGATAGCTTCCGCCAGCTCAACGCGTGCCGGCTCCATAAGCGGGGAATGAAAAGCCCCCCCCACCTTAAGCTTAAGCGCTCTTTTTGCACCGGCTTCAGTAAGCATTTCGATGGCTTTATCGATACCCTCAACCGACCCTGAAATAACAAGTTGGCCGGGTGTGTTGTAGTTAGCCGGAACAACGATCTCATCAATTTCTTTACACACTTTTTCCACCACCTCATCTTCGAGGCCGATAATAGCCGCCATGGTTGAGGGCTCGTACTCACAGGCTTTCTGCATGGCTGCTGCCCGCTTCGAAACCAACAACAATCCGTCTTCAAACGATAGCGTTTTGTTGGCAACCAGTGCCGAGAACTCTCCCAGCGAGTGACCGGCAACCATGTCGGGTTTAAAGTCATCGCCCAGCAAACGCGCCAGGATAACAGAGTGTAGAAAAATGGCCGGTTGTGTTACATTGGTCTGTTTCAGTTCTTCCTCCGTCCCATCAAACATGATATCCGTAATTTTAAACTTAAGGATACTGTTTGCCTTGTTGAAAAGATCTTTGGCTTTCGACGATTTCTCGTACGGATCTTTTCCCATTCCAATGTATTGTGCTCCCTGTCCCGGGAAAACGTATGCTATCATATTGAGTTGTTAAGTATTTTACTTTCTGTTACCAAAAAAACGCAGCAAAAATAGAAATAAATTAATAAAGTCGAGATACAATGATAAAGCGCCGAAAAGCATCATTTTTCTAACGTTGTCGTCAGCCGAGTATCCATCTACCTGTGCACCGATACGTTTTATCTTTTGAACATCGTATGCCGTAAGGCCCGTAAAAATCAACACGCCTAAAAAGCTGATGATATAATCCATCGATCCGCTATGCATAAACATATTAACAATGCTGGCTATAATGATACCTATCAGCCCCATAAACAGGATGCTGCCAAATTTTGTAAGATCGGTTTTGGTGGTATAGCCCACTACCGCCATCACGCCAAACATGCCGCTGGTTATAAAAAAGGTTTTAGCAATAGAGGCTCCTGTATAGGTTAAAAAGATAAAGCTTAAGCTGGCGCCCATCAATGTTGAAAAAACAATAAACAGCAACAACATGGTGGCCGCCGACATACGATTTACGCCTCCCGACATAACAAAAACCAATATCAAAGGGGCAAACATGACTACCCAACCTGTTATGGTCATACTCCCCGTGTTGGGGTTCATTAAAAGTTGAAGCAACGCAGGAGTTGTGGCAAACCACCAGGCGGTGAGTGCTGTTATCGACAGTGCCACGAACATCCACATAAAAACTCCTGAAACAAAGGTGCTTAATACCGGCAGGGTTTCAGCCCTTTGGTTTACATTTCCGTATTGATTGTTTTGAAAACTCATCATAATTAATCCTCCTTTAAATTTAAGATAATTTCGCTGAAATTAAATTAATAAACTCATTTCTGGTTTCTATTCTCTCAAATGCTCCGGTAAAATCGGAAGTAGTAGTTACCGAACTCTGTTTTTGAACTCCTCGCATGGCCATGCAAAGATGCTTGGCTTCGATAACAACCGCCACTCCCAACGGGTTAAGAGTTGATTGAATAGCCTCTTTAATTTGCGTGGTAAGCCGCTCCTGCACCTGTAACCGACGCGCGTAAGCTTCAACAACCCGGGCAATTTTACTTAGCCCTGTTATGTACCCGTTTGGGATATATGCCACGTGGGCTTTACCGATAAAAGGTATCATGTGGTGCTCGCACATTGAGAAAATTTCGATATCCTTTACAATAACCATTTCACGGTAATCTTCTTTAAACTTGGCCGAAAGCAAAATCTCTTTGGGGTCGTGGTCGTAGCCCTGTGTAAGAAACTGTATGGCTTTAGCCACCCGGTAAGGTGTTTTCTGAAGTCCTTCACGCTGAGGGTCTTCACCTATAAGCTTTAATATTTCATGATAATGGTATTCCAATTTTTCCAGTTTATCCGGAGCAAAAGTATCAATGCGCTCATAGCCCAACATCTCTTTTGTTTTATTCATTTTATCAATTTTAGGCAGGTAAATCAAATAGAATGCCATTGTCAATTTGGCAAGTTAAAAAACACTATTTGTCACCAAAATATTCAACATAATTGTTTTCTGATTCCGTTACTTTTACACAATACAGCGAAGCGTTTAGTTTGTCAACCGGCTCTTCCAGCTCGTTCCAAATGGTAATAGCCAGGTTTTCGGTAGAAGCCAACCGGCCCTTCATAAAATCAACTTCCAGATTGATGTTTTTATGATCCACTTTGCTGATTACTTTGTCGCGGATAATTTTGCTGAGGGTCTTAAGGTTAATTAAAAAACCCGTGTCGGGGTCAACCTCTCCTTTTACGGTTACAAAAAGCTGGTAGTTGTGGCCGTGCCAGTTGGGATTGGAGCATTTCCCGAAAACCTCCATGTTTTTTTTGTCGGAATACTCGGGGCGAAACAGTCTGTGAGCCGCGTTAAATCGCTCTCTGCGCGTGATGTAAATCATAGTTGATAATTATGAAACAAAATTAGTTAATTATTTAAAAGCGTAGCGTTTTCTAACATTTGTTAAGGTTTAAAACTACTTTTGCAGGCAAAATATTGTTTAAAATGGATTATCAGGAAATCTTACAAAGAACATGGGAGCAGGTAGCCGGGTTGCAGCATGAGGGCGTTGTGGCTTCGTATATTCCCGAACTGGCGAAAGTTAATCCCAATCAGTTTGGAATAGCATTAAAAACGCTGTCGGGAGCTGCTTTTGAACTAAAAGATGCACAGGTACCCTTTTCAATCCAAAGTATTTCAAAAGTTTTTACCACCGCCATGGCTTTTTCGCTGGAGGGGGAAAAATTATGGCAACGAGTTGGCGTTGAACCTTCGGGAACCGCATTTAATTCGTTGGTTCAGTTGGAACACGATGAGGGGATTCCCCGAAACCCGTTTATTAACGCCGGTGCGCTGGTCGTTATTGACGTCCTCAAATCTCACTTTAGCGACCCGGTATCGGAGGTTTTGCATTTCATTCGTAAGCTGGCCGGTGATGATTCTATTGCCGTTAATAAAAAAACGGCTTCTTCCGAAAAACAGCATGGCTATCGTAATGCAGCCCTGGTAAACCTGATTAAAGATTTTGGCAACATCAAAAATGATATCATAGAAATTTTGGACATCTATTTTAATGTCTGTTCCATCGAAATGTCAGCACGGCAGTTGGCCGGATCGTTTTTGGTTTTTGCCAATCACGGGAAGCTTGGAGACGAACAGATATTAACCGTGAGCCAAACCAAACGGTTGAATGCCATGATGCAGACGTGCGGATTTTACGATGAGTCGGGAGAGTTTTCGTTTACCGTGGGGCTGCCCGGTAAAAGCGGAGTGGGAGGCGGCATGGTGGCGATTCATCCCGGCGTGTTTAGTATTGCCGTTTGGAGCCCGCGCCTGAATAAAAAGGGTAACTCCATTATGGGTATGAAAGCACTTGAACACTTTACCACACTAACAGGATTATCCATTTTTTAACGGCTAAACCATTTCAGCCTGAGAAACTATTTTAACAGCTTCCGGTAAAAGTTCTCCAATTGAATAGACGTTTCTTTAATATTGTGTTCATGCTTAACCAGCTCACGGGCACGTTGCCCGGTGGTAGCGGCCAGTTCAGGGTTTTTATATAATTTTTTTATGACTTTCAGAAACCCTTTTTTCGTATCGGCAATAAAAATATCTTTTCCATCGGTATAGTTAATGCCCTCGGCGCCTACCTTGGTGGCAATAACCGCCTTACCCATGGCCATGCTTTCGATAATTTTAATTCTGATACCGCTTCCCGAAAACAACGGGGCTATTAACATGGTTTTTGATGCCATAAACTCAAAAGCATCCGGAACTTCTCCAACCACCTCCACGTTGATGATGTCTGACTTTTTTAACCAGTCGGGGGTTTCGCGGCCGGCAAGATAAAGTTTTAACTTTGGAAAACTGTTAACCACATCGGGCCATACCTCATTTAAAAACCACTTTACCCCTTCGATATTGGGAATCCAGTTCATCGAGCCAATATGAAAAAGGGCATGCTCGGCCACAGCCTCTTTTTGATAAGGAATTTTGTTAAAGTCAATTCCAAACGACACAGCCTCAACAGGAACATCCGTTTCATTGGAAAAAAACCGCGCATCTTTTTTGGTGATGGGCACGATACCGTCGTACCGGTTTAAAATGCTTTTTTCATAATTTTCAAGTGTGGTGGCAAGGTGTCGCAAATAAAGCTTTTTGGCAATATTTTGTTCTTCGATAGCTACCCTTTTCCAAATAAGATGCTCAATATTATGTGCTCTCAGCACAACCTTTGCGTCCGAAAACTTTCGGATAATCTTCAGGTAGGGCGACATGTACAGCATCTCTATTTGAACAATATCAAAGGTTTCCTTCTTTAAAATGGCCGTTAATTTCCGTTCAAAATCCTTAGAAATGAAACGCTCAACATGATACGATTTACCGGTAAACAAATTCAGGAAAGCCTCAACGGGTTTTACTTTAAGGTTGATGTAGGCCAGTTCGAGCCGGGTTTTTTCGCGATACTCTTTCGGGACCTCCTCAAGCGAAATGGTGTATTTGTTGGTAACAGCAGCCAGTACCTTAACTTGATGCCCCCGGTGAATCATCCCCTCGATGATGTTGTTCATGGCAATGGGGCCACCCTCTTTTGGCGGCCATGGCGACTTATTACAAACAAAAAGTATTTTCACGGTTTAGCCTTTAAGTGGTGAATTTTTACTGATTCTTTTTTTACCTGATATTTTCAACTTCTCAATGGATTGTTTCCAGCTTTCGATATCCAACAGGGGTGCATCGGTAGTGGCTTTCCAGGTTAAGAAAAGTCCCAGAGGTAAAATTACTGCCGTTGAAAGCCAGATGCCAAGGGTAACATTCATTTCACCGGTTTTAACTGCTTTTTCAGCAGTCATCGAAATAACATGATAAATTACAAAAATAAATACCGACATCACCACCGGCATACCCAATCCCCCTTTTCGAATAATGGCTCCCAGGGGTGCTCCCACGAAAAAGAACAACAGACAGGCGATAGAGAGTTTAAATTTTTGATGCCAAACCACTTCGTGACGGGTGATAAGCTGTTCTCTGCTCTTTTTTTCGGTTTTGTAATACACCACACTCTCCTTTAAATTCCGAGCCTCTTTTAAGGCGTACTCCAATATTTTAGCCCTGTCCTGCAAAGTGTTATCTGCCAATACAGGATGCTTATGCATGGCGGCAGCCTGCAGTATCGAATCGGGGAAAAGCGTCATAATATTGGTTGGCTTTTGCTTTTGCGGGTGAGATTGATTTTTAGATGCCGGTTTTGGAAGTCCGGAAACATCAAGTTTTTTAATAAACGATTCTTTATAGGTTTTTTGTCGTTGCTCCAGTTTACCGGACAACGAATCGATGGCGCTGTTTAGCTGCCGTATGTTAAGCATGGTGTAGTGGTTTTTAAAAAGATCTTCGTTGGTTTTGTTGAGCTGGAAGGCCGATAAATCGAAAACCAACACCTGCTTTTTAAACTTCACATACTCGAAAGGGCGGGTTATTCTGTATCTCTTTTGGTTGGTAACTTCCTTGTAATTGTACCCGTCGAAAAGAGTAAAGACCACCTTTTTTTGGTCGGGAGTTAGCTCCATAACTCCTTTTTTGGCCGATACCACCTCCACGTTTCCCAACCTGGAGGTGTGGTTGTAAATCATTACGCCGTAAATGGTTTTGTCGTCTTTATCTTTTTTGTCGACTCTGATAACATAATTTTCGAGGCCGTTGTAAAAGATACCTTCCGAAAGGTTAAAAGTCATCTTTTTTTGCCTGACATCGTACAGTAAAGCCCCAAACTTTAAGTTGGTAACCGGCAGCACATAATTGGAAAACAGAAAAGCTCCGATACTTATTACAATGGAAAGAATAACCAGTGGTTTCATGGCGGTGCGCAATGAAATACCTGATGCCTTAATGGCCACCAACTCGTAATACTCTCCCAGATTTCCAAATACCATAATTGACGAAAGTAAAATGGCGAGAGGAAGGGCCATGGGGACAAAAGTGGTTGAAGCGTAAAAAAGCAATTTGGTAAGCACATCCCACTCCAGCCCTTTACCCACAAATTCATCAATCCATTTCCATAAAAACTGCATCAGGAGAATAAACAGCGCAATGAAAAAGGTAAACAAAAACGGCCCCAAATAGGAGCGTAACATGTACTTATATAATTTTTTCATTTTATTTTTAACGGCCAAAGCCGGGCCACGAGCCGCATGTTTTTACATCGTTTTTTCTGCTCACGAAGATACTTTATTTTAAAACATTTTCAATTTATTTTAAGCTAAGGGCAGGAAAATTAAAATTCATGTAAAAATCAGTTTACTTTCATTATTAACAAGAGTCTTATCATTAATCAATTTATCTATTCATTTTCTGAAT
>CAZKGB010000038.1:0-12236 GCA_964551935.1 uncultured Lentimicrobiaceae bacterium
GTGAGGTTTTGCAATTTGCCTGAATTCAAATGACGGTATCTTTCAACTAAATTATTTGCATGGCGTATCAAATCAGGAATTAGCCTGGTTTAAGCTTTTGTTTGAAAGTATTAGTATTTCTTGGCCTGTTTTTAGTATCTTGCACTATGCAAGGGCGATTTCTTTTTATTTTATTATTTTTCGTGTTTGAATTCAATTCGGTAGCACAGAATCATTTAACAGACAGCTTGATGAATGTTCTGGGTTCCGGTGTTAAAGGTAAAGAGAAATTTATAACACTTAAAAAAATATCGAATACATGGGTACCAACTAA
This sequence comes from uncultured Lentimicrobiaceae bacterium, assembly GCA_964551935.1. Classification (GTDB taxonomy): domain Bacteria; phylum Bacteroidota; class Bacteroidia; order Bacteroidales; family F082; genus B16-G9. Next base: position 314 of record CAZKGB010000038.1, read on the forward strand.
TATTGATTCAGCTTTTCATTATGCCCAAAAGATGCTGGAAACTGCCCGGAAAGAGCGGAACGAATACTATCAAACGGATGCTTACGAGTTGTTGGCTTCGTTGTACAGTATGATAAACGATTATGATAATGCCATTACTTACCTCGATTCGGCAAGGTACTATTCCATGCATAAATTAAAAGACGACAACAGTGTGATCTATTACGACATCATAATAGGTTCAACATATCTGTCAACCGGAAACTATTCCGATGCCTTGGAAAAATTTTTGGATGCGCTCGATATTGCCATAAAAATAAAGCGGTATGATAAAGTGGTGGCTTCGTACAACAACATCGGGGCAGTTTACTATTACCTGGGCGACGATAAAATGGCATTGGATTATTTTCTGAAATCATATGAAATAAGGATTGAACACGGGCTAACGAAAAACATGGCTTTTAGTCTGAACAATATCGGTGCTATTTACAGTAAATACCATGAACTTGATAAAGCCCTTGAGTATCACTCAAAAGCGTTGGAGATTTCAAAAAAGGATGGCGATAAATACAACATGCTGAAAGCGCTTACCAATTTTGGTGACGATTATGGAAAACAAGCTGATTACTCAAGAGCCATCAGCTACTACCGTAAAGCACTGACACTTTCGTCAGAGCTTAATGATTTGGAAAACAAGGCCAATATTTTGTCAAAACTGGGTAACATCTATTTTAAAAACGGCAACCGGCAAAAGGCTATTGAAATGATGAAGAAAGCCCTTGCCATCAGTTACGATATCAATTATAAATACGGAATAACCTCTTTTTCAAACGAATTTGGAGAAATGTATATTAAATCGGATGCTTTGAAAAAGGCCAAACCGTTACTTGATACGGCATTTGAGGTCGCTAAACGAATTAATGCATCGCAGGAGATCATCAACGCCCTTAATATTTTATCAAACTATTATTACCGTTCGGGCGAGATGCGAAAAGCTTACGATTTTCGCGTTCAATATGAACACTTGCGCGATTCGTTAAAAGTGGCCGAAACCAACCTCCGGGTGGCAAACCTGAAAAACGGCTTTGAGTTGAAACGCAAACTGGATGAAATAAAATCCAAACAAAACGAACTGGATATTGAAAAAGAGGTAAGCAAACAAAGGTTGATTATTATTTATTTGACGCTGATTGTGGGGGTTTTATTGCTTGTTTTGTTGACGGTAACCATCCGACTTTATTTTCGAATCAAAGAAAAAAATAAACGGATTTCGGAAAACAGAAATCAAATTGCGGCGTTGCTGCAAAACGAAAAAGAAACCAACAAAATAAAAAACAATCTCATTTCCATGATCTCTCACGAGTTTCGTACACCCATGGCCATCATTTCATCCAACGTTCAAATGTTACGCGAAATGGGTGAGCAAATGGATAAGAAAATGAAGGAGGAGTCGGCGGGTTACATTATCAATGCCATTTCCAACCTGACCGAAATGATGAACAATTTTTCGGTTCTTGACAAAAAAACCTTGTTAACCTATCATCCGGCTTTGATGAACCCTGAAGAGCACATTGTTCAGCTTGTTAATGAGTTAAATACGCTGCCGGAGTATGGCGGGAGGATTGTTTTGGAGATTAATTCGCACTGCAAAGAAGCTGAAATGGATCAATCGCTCATCCGGCATATCGTAAGAAATTTGTTGGTTAATGCCTTGAAGTTTTCATCCAAAACAGTGACTTTGACATTGAAAAGTGATGATCATTCGTTTTATATGACGGTTGCCGACAGAGGCATCGGGATACCGGAAGCGGAGTTGACCAGGATATTTGATAATTTTTACCGGGCATCCAATGCCGAAAACACCAAGGGAACGGGTGTAGGCATAACAGTGGTGCAGCGATGTGTGAAAATGATGGGAGGAGATATCTCAATCAACAGCCAATTGGGTGCAGGCACAACCGTTGCGGTAACATTGCCCTGTAGAGAAAACAGATAATTAATTTTGAAAATTGTAAATATTAAAATGGCATGAAAGTTTTAATAATTGAAGATGATATTTCGTTAGCGAGAACCATTAAAAACTATCTAAAACTTAAGGGAATGGAGGTGTTTCATGCCGACAACGGGGCAACCGGTATTCAAATGGCTTTTGAAATGAAGCCTGATGTCATAGTTTGCGATATCAACATTCCCGTTATTGACGGGTATCAGGTTTTTAAGGTGCTTAACGAAACCGAGGTAAAGCTTACAGTCCCTTTTATCTTTCTTACTGCCAAAACCGACCTGAAAGAAATTCGCGAAGGGATGAAGCTGGGAGTAGACGATTATATTACCAAACCTTTTGATTTTAGCGATTTGTATAGTTCGATTACTATGCGGATTGAAAAACGGCAACGGTTACTTAAAACCAACGAAGATAAATTTCTTACCCTGTTGAATAATTCGGAACACGGAGCCTTCATCTGCAGTAAAGATAAATTTGCGCTGGTGAATCAACAAATGACTTCGCTTTTCGGATACAGTCAGTTTGAACTGGAACAAAAAAATTTGATTAGCCTGGCCGACAGCGAAAGTAAACAGCTTGTTGAAAAAACAGTATCACGTTGCATCAACGAACGCCAAAAGGAGGCGGTTATTGAGTTTGATGCTACTCACAAACGGCTGAAAACCTTGCGACTGAAACTTGTTGCCGGATTTTCAAACTACAATGGCCAACCATGCATTGTGGGCTACTTAATCAATTTAACCGGTGACACTTATCGGCTTACAGACGTTTCATTGAGCAAGGAGGATCTTTTTGAGCTGGGCAAAGCCATTGAAATATTTTCAACCGATTACGACTTTATTTCAAAAGATCTGGTGAACAAATTGTCCAACGTGTTTAAACAGGAAAAGAAAAAGACTGAGCAGAACTTTCTACCCATCGATTTAACAATCAGGGAAAAAGAAGTGCTTAACGAAATTTGTCTTGGTAAGTCATCTCCTGAAATTGCTGAATCCCTGTTTATCAGTGAGCGTACGGTTGAAAAACACCGGGCAGCTATCATTAACAAAACCGGTTCGAAGAATATGATAGAAGCAGTTATAGTGGCTATTCGAAATGATTTGGTGGACTTGTAATTTCAGTGGAGAGTTTTCTTTAGCTACCCCCCTTATAAAACAAACAATAGCAACGAAACCTTAATGGGTGTTTCCCCCCATTATACAGGGTAAAACGTCAAATATAGGTATTTCCCTCCATTGATCGTAGGTTGTGCAACAACTACTTTTGGCTCGAATAAAACTTACACCAATGAAAAAGTTATACAACATTAAAGCATTTTTATTAATGATAACCGTATTGTTATTGACATCGGTTAATACTATCAATGCACAGGTTTCTATTAACACCGACGGAAGTGAAGCCGATCCTTCTTCCATGTTAGAAATTACCTCAACCGATAAAGGGTTGTTAATTCCAAGAGTGACCGAAACACAACGTGATGACATTAGTTCGCCCGCCACCGGCTTAATGGTTTTTCAAACCGATGGAGTACCCGGGTTTTATTTTTACAATGGAACTGACTGGGTAGTAGTGAGTGCCGAAGCTTTGGGTATTGATGATCTTACTGATGCAAAACGAACTCTCTCAGGACTTTATTTAGGATTAAATGCAGGTTACAGTGCCGGTTCAGTGACAAGTATAGGTATTGGTAGTTCCGCATTGCATAATAATGTAGATGGAGTAAACAATATTGCCATTGGAAGTTACGCCTTGTACAGTAATGTGGGAACCAACAATGTGGGAGCAGGAAATCTGGCAGTCGGTTTCAGTAGTTTGTGGAATAATGTTGACGGAAGGTTCAATATTGGTGTTGGTAATACAGCTTTGTACAGCAATGTTTCGGGTAACAACAATACTGCACTTGGTTACAATGCCGGACGTCAAGCAACCGGTTCCGGGAACCTGTTTTTGGGTTATAGGTCAGGATATAATGAAACAGGCTCCAACAGGTTATACATCGACAATTCCGATACGGCCGCTCCGCTAATCTATGGTGAGTTTGACAACAATTTAATAACAATTAACGGTGATTTAGATGTTACGGGAACCCTGTCGGGAATAGAAATCAATACACTGAGCGACGGTAAAACCGATACATACAGTGTTTTCCTTGGCAACAATGCGGGCAACAGTGATGACGGCAATAATTCCAATGTGGGAGTAGGTGTAAGTGCATTATATCTTAATATTAACGGCATGAATAATACAGCTATGGGTTATGCGTCTCTTGCTAATTCAAACGGCTCTGAAAATACTGCAGTCGGCTCTTCGGCTTTAACCTCCAACGATTCGGGTAACGGTAATACGGCTGTGGGGTTTGAAGCCATAAAAGGATTGCAAACAGGTGACTATAACACAGTACTGGGATACAAAGCGTTAACCCGGCCAACAAGCGCAAACTACAATACAGCCGTGGGTGCTTATGCCTTAAATGATGTTACCTCAGGAACCGAAAACTCGGGGTTTGGTTATCAGGTATTGAACAACAACGAAGGAGGTTCTAAAAATTCCGTATTGGGTTATCAGGCAATGGAGGCAAATGTTTCCGGAAGCGAAAATACCGCCATGGGATATCAGGTGCTAAATTCCAATACAGGATCGTACAATACCGCCATGGGGTCAGAAGCGCTCTCTTCCAATACCACGGGTACTAAGAATGTAGCCATAGGTTATCAGGCATTGCAAAGCAGTACCGACCGATACGGGTTAGTGGCCATCGGTTACAAAGCCTTAAGCAGCAGTAACGGAACAGGAACCACTTATAGTAAATATAACACAGCCGTTGGTTACGAAGCATTAACAGCCAATACCACAGGCTACAACAATACAGCTCTTGGTTTTCAGGCAATGCATGCTGCTACTTCCGGGTTTCACAATGTGGCGGTTGGTTATAATGCGCTTTCATCCAACACAACAGGCGATTATAATGTAGCCTTAGGAAACAACTCGCTGCTTGATGCTGTAGGCGCAAATTCAAATGTAGCCGTGGGATATTATGCTTTGGAAAACGTAACTGCCGATAAAAATACGGCCGTCGGACGTCATGCCATGGGGTATGCTACTTCATCAACAAACAGCACAGGTATTGGTTACAATGCAGGACCTTCTTCAAGCACCACCTCTTTAACCAATACAACGGCCATAGGGTACAATACTACCGTAACGGCGCACAATCAAATTCACCTGGGAAATACTTCAATCTCGGAAATTGCAGGTAATGTTGCTTTCAGCACCTATTCGGATAAACGTTTTAAAAAGAATATTAAAAGCGAGGTTCACGGACTGGACTTTATCCTGAAGCTGGAACCGGTTACCTATAACTGGGATTTGGTAAAGTTAGACCGCTTCCTTGGTGTTGATGAAGAGGTGAATAAAAGCAAGGATGCTTTAAACTCACGTCAGCGAGCCGAAAAAGTTACTTACACCGGATTTTTGGCGCAGGATGTAGAAGAAACAGCTCATGAAGTAGGTTATGATTTCAGTGGGGTGGTTCATCCTCAAAACGACAACTCCATCTATTCGATACGTTATGCGGAATTTGTTGTGCCGTTGGTTAAAGCGGTTCAGGAGCAGCAACAGATGATTGAAAAACTGCAAAAACAGAATGAGGAGTTATTAAAAAGGCTGGAAAAATTGGAAAAGAAATAACCAAAAGGTAGGAAATTTGGTTTTTAGTGTGAGGCTGTCCAAAAAGGGCAGCCTTTTTTATTGGTTGTAATTTGATTTAGGTTACGGTTTGCAACCGTAACCGCATATCTATGACAGTTTAAAACTTTAAAAATTGAAATTGCTCACGGTTTCAAACCGTGAGCTAAGGCTAAGATTGGTTAGTTTTTTTATTAGTTGTGGACGATATCGTTGAAACCATAAACTATTTCAAACCCGTATTTTTTCATCTCTTTTTTAAACTCGTCAGCCGGCTTGGTGGAGGTTATCAATACGAAATCGCCACCCCAGGCCCCCAGCGATTTTACTATTCCTTTGGTGTAATCCGGAAACAGTTGCTTGTGAACGGGTGTTGTTTTCAGAATGGACGACAGTATGGTTTCATGCTCTTTTAAAAGGCTTTCAAATGGTTGTAACGAATGGCAGTTAACAATTTCCCGGGTGATGGTCGTAATGGCATCAACATCGGCAGGTGAAAACAGGGCTCTCTCTTTAAACCGTTTTACCTCCTCCAACGAACGTTGTTTTTTACCGAGATATACAAAATAGAGATTGCCGGCAAAAGCAGGATTAAAAACTACGGGGCGATAAACAGGTTTTTTTTGTTTCAGGCTGTAAATTATCGGTTTGGCTTCGAGTGCCACGGCCACATCATATCCCGAGCCGTTGAAGGTGAGGTTTTGCAATTTGAAGGCATCTACTTTAGCCCAGCGTGCTACGTTGGCAATGAGTGTTGAACTGGAGCCGAAACCAAATTCGGGATTGAAATCCAGCACCGTTTTTACCTTATAAGAGCCGGAAGCCGGAAAACCTTGATTGAGATGTTGAGCAGCTTGTAAAATTCCGGTTAACCGTTGGGCAAATGCTTTATCCGAAGAATTGATAACAGTGAAAGAAGGCAGGGCAAAGGTGGCCGAAAACCACAATCCTTCCGGAGAAAAGGCTTCCCAAACCAGTTGCCGGTTTTGGGATTCTGTTTTTATTACGGTTAAATCCTGTCCCTGTTTTAAAGGAAGTGCCAGCCCTTCTGCCCCTTCAAGGACAAGGTATTCGCCGGTAATTAACAGTTTTCCGGGAGCGGTGTAATATTCGGTAGTTCGGGTCAAGAGAGGCGTATTTCTTTTAAAAACTCACTAACGCTGGCGAACGAAACCACCCTATCTTTAAAATATTCAACAGCCAGTTGTTTTTCCTCTTCGGTGGCCTGAAAATGGTTCAATATGTTCATCAGGTGCATCTTCATGTGGCCGCGTTGAATGCCCTTGGTTACCAACGAGCGTATGGCTGAAAAGTTGTTGGCCAGTCCCATGGTGGCGGCAATCATCATTAACTCATCGGCGGTGGGTTTTCCTAGTAGTTCCAGCGACTGTTTGGCCAATGGGTGGAGCGAAGTCAATCCCCCAACAGTACCGAGAGCAAGAGGAATTTCCAGGTAGAATTTAAATCGACCGTTGCTAATCTCCACATGCGACAAACTTTTGTAGTGTCCGTCCTTTGAAGCGTAGGTATGCCCTGCTGCTTCGATGGCTCTGAAATCGTTACCGGTGGCAATGGCTACTGCATCAATGCCGTTAAAGATCCCCTTGTTATGGGTAGTGGCTCTGTAGGTATCAACTTCGGCAATTTCAACGGCGGTTTTAAATTTTTGGGCAAACGCTTCACCCGTGAGCTGATCATCCAGGCTATCCAGTTCCGAAACATCGCATTCAACCCACGATTTTACCAGGCAGCCGGGTGTGTAATTGGAGAGAATAGCCATAATAATGGTAACCTCTTTTTCTTCTCCGGTAAAGTCGGGGTGGATGCTTAAAAATGTTTTCAGCGTTTGACCAAACTCCTCAAGACAGGAGTTAATAAAATTGGCTCCCATGGAGTCTTTGGTGTTAAATGAAACGCGAATCTGATAATAATCTTTTATCTTATCCGTCATATCCAAAAGCTCAAATCCCGATATTCCGCCGCCACGGGTTTCCATGTTAGCCGTAATGTGAGCCGTTGCCGTTCGAAACGTACGGGTAAGCTCATCCCAAACATTTCTGAGTTTTTTAACATCTCCTTTCCAGCTAAAATGTAACTGGCCGATTTTGGTAACATCTATTACTTCGGCATGAAACCCACCATGATCAAGCCACCATTTTGCACCGGAAGAGGCAGCTGCCACCACCGAACTCTCCTCGATAACCATGGGTACCAGGTACATTTTTCCATTAATGTTAACATTAGGTGCCACCCCGTATGGAATGTAAAAGTTAGAAATGGTGTTTTCAGAAAACTCGTCAAAAATTTGTTGTTTACGTTTGTCGGGGTGCCAAAAACTTTTCATCAAATCAATGGTCTCCACTGAATTGTCCATTAACTCGGCAACAATCTTAAGCTTATCTTCCTTTAAAAGTTTCGAAAAGCCTCTGATAATTATATCACGTTTCCTTCTTCTCGGCATGATTTGTTATAACTCTTTTTTACTCCTTCTTTAACCTAATTCTTTACGGTACTCAATGGCTACGTTGCAACATGGCTCAATTACCAAGATTACTCCATTGTATCATTGTATCATTGTATCATTATACCATTAACACATTGTACCATTATTCAAGCATTCAAGCATTCAAGCATTCAAGCATTGAAGCATTGAAGCATTGAAACCTACCAATCATCATCTTCTTCCTTCGTTGCCTTTTCAGGTTGCATTTTATTTTCCAGATTATTACTCCAGTTTTCAATAAAGTCATTGATCTGAATTAAGTAGGATTTCCATTTTTTATGATACATCGTATCACTTTTGTTCAGCATCTCTCCAATAGGCACTTTTCTGCCGGAAATAACCTCTAACTCGTTTATCTCCCATCTATAACGCCCGTCCTTAAAAACAATGGTAAAAGTATAATTAACTTTAGCGGTTTTCTTTTTTACATTATCAATTGTGTCCAATGTGTAGAGAGAAAAAAAATGTTTCCCCAGAATTTTGCCTGAAGGTAAATCGCGAATTTGCGTAACACGAGTAGGACTTTTATAATAATTATTTAACCAATAAACACACCGGTTAAATAACTGGTCTTTTGTTCCTTGCACGTGGATGACGTTGGAAAATTCAACGGTTTGAGTTTCTGCATCAAAAGGAATAACAGGGTCTGGCAAGGAATCTTGCGCTGTAAGGCTGATACTGACTACAAGAAATACGATAATGGAAACTGTTTTTTTCATGGTTGGCACAATTTACACTGACAAAATTAGTGTAAATATTTGTTCTTTAGCATAGTTTTAAATAATTAGGAGTGATAAAATTGTAACTTTATTTTATTACATTTGCTGCTCGAGAAAAATAAAGTGCTAATTAATTAATATTTTGAGTATTATGAAGGTATTTCAAACTGAGGACATTAGAAATATTGCGCTCATTGGAGGTGCGAAATCAGGAAAGACAACGATTGCAGAATCGATGCTTTTCGAAGGTAAAATGATTAATAGAAGAGGAAGCGTTGACGATAAAAATACCGTTTCTGACTATAAACCTATTGAACTTGAACGTCAAAACTCAGTTCATTCATCATTATTACATACCCTTTACGATGGTAAAAAAATTAACATGATCGATGCTCCCGGTTTTTCCGATTTTGTTGGCGAAACCATTGCTTCCTTAAGTGTTGCCGACACAGCAGTATTGGTTGTGAATGGACAGTCGGGTGTTGAAGCAACTACCGAAACTGCTTTCAGGCAAACGGTGTTAATGAATAGCCCCGTGGTTTTTGTTGTTAACCAAATGGATCATCATGGTGCCAATTTTAACGACACGGTTACCGCATTAAAAGATTACTTTGGCGACAAAGTTACCACAGTACAATATCCGGTTAATGCCGGCGAAGGGTTCGATACCATTATCGACCTGGTATATATGAAAATGTTAAAATTTAAAGAGGGTGGCGGAGAACCTGAAATTCTCGACATCCCCGATAGTGAAAAAGATAAAGCCGAAGAGCTGCATTTGCAACTGATTGAAAATGCTGCCGAAGGTGATGAAAGCCTGATGGAAAAATATTTTGAAAACGATACACTTACCATTGAAGAGATGCGTGAAGGACTTCGTTTGGGCATGATTACCCGGGCAATTTTACCGGTAATGGTTACTTCGGCCAAACACGGTATAGGCGTAACCCGCCTGCTCGATTTTATAGTGAAGAGCTGTCCGGCTCCAAACGACCGGCCGGCCAAAGCAACCAAAGACGGCAAAGAGTATAAATGCGATGTAAATGATCCAACGGCTTTGTATGTATGGAAAACCTCCATTGAGCAACATCTTGGTGAAGTAAGCTTTTTTAAAGTTTACGGTGGTGAAGTTACCGAAGGACAAGATTTAATTAACAGCCGTACAAGCAATAAAGAGAGAATTACCCAGCTGTTTGCCCTGAATGGAAAAAACCGGGATAAAGTTGATAAAGTGGTTGCCGGCGACATTGCCGTTACTATTAAACTTAAAGATGTCAGAACAGGTGATACGCTGATGGATCCTAAAAATGTAGATTCCGGATTCGAAACCTATCCCGTTCCCGATCCGTTATATACCGTGGCAATTAAGGCCGTTAACTCTTCCGACGATGAAAAAATGGCTGCTGTTCTTAACGAAATGCATAAAACCGACCCTACCATTATCATGGAGTTTTCCCGCGAGTTGAAACAGCAACTGGTAAAAACACAAGGGGATATTCATCTTAACACCATTAAATGGTATCTGGATAACGATTATAAAATCGAAGTTGAAACTTTTGTTCCTAAAGTGCCTTATCGCGAAACCATTACCAAAATTGCCAATGCCTCTTACCGTCATAAAAAACAGTCGGGTGGTTCCGGACAATTTGGTGAGGTTCACCTGAGAGTTCAGCCTTATGTTGAAGATTATGCCAAACCCACCGATATTCCTGTGAGAGGTACCGAAGAACATGACCTGCCCTGGGGTGGAAAACTGATATTCCATAACTGTATTGTGGGTGGCGCTATCGACGCTCGTTTTATGCCGGCTATTATGAAAGGATTGATGGAAAGAATGGAAGAGGGGCCGTTAACCGGTTCGTATGCCCGTGATATTGTGGTTTATGTTTACGATGGTAAAATGCACCCTGTTGACTCCAATGAAATTTCGTTTAAACTGGCCGGACGTTTTGCTTTTAGTGATGCCTTTAAACAGGCAGGCCCTAAAATTATGGAGCCTATCTATAACGTGGAGGTTACCATTCCTGAAGAGATGATGGGGGCTGCGATGACCGACCTGCAGGGACGCCGTGCCATGATTATGGGTATGGATGCCAAAGGTAAAAATCAGGTTATCCGCGCTCGTGTACCGTTGGCCGAAATGCAACGTTATGCCACTTCGCTCAGCTCCATTACATCAGGCCGTGGGGTATTCTCCATGCAATTTGCCGAATATGCCCAGGTTCCGGGTGATGTTCAGGATAAACTGCTTAAAGAATACGAAGAACAGCAAAAAGAAGACGAATAGTTTTTCGTTACATGTACTAAAAAACCCCGTCAGAAATTCTGACGGGGTTTTTGTTTGGTGATTATTTATAAACGGTAGATTACCCTCTATTTTCTTCTTCTCCCTTTTTGCTTGCTGTCAAAACCTTTGTCTCTTCTCCTGCCGGAGGATGATTTTGAGTTTCTCTTTTTCTCGAATGTATTATGACGCTTTTCATATCGGTCGGTATTCGACTCCTGTTTCGGGTTTGAAAGCTCGACAATAACACTCTGTCCCTTGTAACCAACATCCTTAAACGAATTGATAATCTCCTTTTCGTAATGGCTGTCGATTTCAAAAAACGAGAATTTTTTCATAAGTTCAATTCTGCCAATGCCGATTTCACGGTTGTCGGTTACATCGTTGATGATGCCAATCAGAGATGCGGGATTGATGTTTGACTTGGTTCCCAGATTAATGTAAAATCGTGAAAATTTACCTTTACTCCTTGAATCAGATCGACGATCTTTTCTCGATCTGTCGTTATCTCTTCCTCTGTCACGATCACGATCACGGTTACGATCTCTTCCTCCGGATTCCTTGCCTTCAAAGTTGATGTCTTTAGCCCCTTTATAATATTCTAAGAATCGTGTAAACTCAACAGATACCAATTTTTTAATAAGTTCTTCGCGCGACAGTTCTTCCAGCTTTAGCAAGATATCATCCAGATAAGGAGCAATTTTCTTTTCATCTACTTCAGTGTTTTTGATGTTATCGATTAAGTTAAT
>CAZKGB010000039.1:0-12119 GCA_964551935.1 uncultured Lentimicrobiaceae bacterium
AGAAAGTGAGCATGACTCCTAAAGCCAACATAACCAACCCCTGTATAAAATCGTAAGTGTTAAAGAGGTGATTTTTGTAACTTGAATAAACACCGTAAAGCATGACCACCGCTGCAATTAATATCATCGCCCCTAAATAGGTTACAATGGTTAATATTAAACCCTCGGTGGCAAATATGGCCAAAATACCGTAAAATAATGCAATAAGCCCACTTACAAAAAGCAGTCCCCAGTGGTTGCCCAATTGTTTTTTCATGATTATAATTTTGGTACTAAAGTAGTTAATTCATCTTTTGGTTTGGAACCGAAATAAAAAAAATAATTTTCAAAAAAAATTTGCAAAAAATAAAATTAGTGTATCTTTGCACCCTCAATAATTGAGACACACTCCTCCATAGCTCAGTTGGTTAGAGCATCTGACTGTTAATCAGAGGGTCCGAGGTTCAAGTCCTCGTGGGGGAGCAAAAAAAGCCGCTAAATAGCGGCTTTTTTTATTTTCAAGAGTTGGTAATTGAGCCAAGGTTCAAAACAAAACCCGGAAGTATTAATTCTGTTTGTATTATCATTACCAATTAAATATGTTGAAAACATGGAAATAATGATTACTTTTGCAGCGATTTTTCGAACAGGTAAAATCTAATATGATGTCAAAATCGATGGTGAGTATTTTTTCGGGTAGATCCAGCCGCTATTTAGCAGAAAAAATTGCTAAAAGTTATGGTGTAGAACTCGGGAAGTCGATTGTTACGGAATTTTCTGATGGTGAATTTCAAACTTCTTTCGAGGAAAATATTCGCGGACGTGATGTGTTTATTATTCAATCTACTATTACGCCTACCGATAACATCATGGAGTTGCTAATGATGGTAGATGCTGCCCGGAGAGCCTCAGCACGAAAAATAATTGCCGTGTTACCCTATTTTGGTTATGCTCGTCAGGACCGAAAAGATAAACCCCGCGTTTCAATAGCATCGAAATTAATCGCCAACTTATTGGTAACAACGGGTGTAACAAGAATAATTACATTGGATTTACATGCCGACCAGATTCAGGGATTTTTTGATATTCCTGTTGACCACATGTATGCATCAAATATTTTCATACCCTATATAAAAGATTTAAATCTTACCGATTTGATTATGGCCTCCCCTGATACGGGAGGTACTCGCCGGGCTGCCTCCTATGCTAAATCACTGGAAACCGGTTTCGCCATTTGTTATAAACAGCGAAGCAAACCCAATGTAATTGAGCAGATGCAGTTGATTGGAGATGTGGAAGGGAAAAATGTAATTCTACTTGATGATATTATCGATACGGCAGGAACCATAACAAAAGCGGCAGAGTTAATTATGGCTAACGGGGCAAAAAGTATTCGGGCCTTTTGTACCCACCCTATTTTTTCGGGGGATGCTTATAACCGAATCTCTAAGTCTCCTTTTGAAGAGGTTGTTGTTACCGATACGATTCAATTAAAGCAAGATTGTTCAAAAATTAAAATTTTATCAACTGCCGATTTGTTTGCAGAAGTAATAAAGAGAGTTCAGAACTTCGAGTCGATTAGCTCGTTGTTTAATAAATAATTCTATTAATCAATTTAAATTAAATTTATGAAATCAGTATCATTGAGCGGTACGCTAAGAGCGTACGTAGGGAAAAAAGATGCTAAAAAAAGCAGAAAAGAGGGTAAAATTCCTTGTGTAATTTACGGAGGTGAATCGCAAATTCATTTTACACTTCCCGAACTTGCAGTGGATAAAATTATTTTTACCCCGGAAGTTTTTATTCTTAACATCACCATTGACGGAAAAGAGTATCAAACCATTTTACAAGACATCCAGTACCATCCGGTTACGGATAAAGTCCTTCATGTTGATTTTCTTGAAATAACAAAAGGTAAAGATGTTGTTGTTGGCCTTCCGGTTAAATTTGTCGGCGTGGCTCCCGGTATTATCAAAGGGGGTAAACTTCAGGTTAAATACCGTAAACTGCGTGTTAAAGGTAACATCGATAACATGCCTGAGTTTATTGAGTTGGATGTTTCTAAACTTGATCTTGGAAACTCTATCAAAGTTAGAGACCTTAGCCTTGATAACCTTAAAGTTATTGAAACACTTAATGCTGTCGTGGTTCAGGTTAAAATGGCTCGTGGTGCACAGGCCGGAGATGAAGAAGAAGAAGAGGAAGAAGAAGAAACTGCCGCCTCTGAAGAATAATATTTTAAATTATGATTTAAAAGGGCAAAGCATACCTGTTTTGCCCTTTTTTTTGTTCTTTTGAATTATGAAATATTTAGTAGCCGGACTGGGGAATATTGGAGCAGAGTACGAAAATACTCGTCACAATGTAGGTTTTAAAATTGCAGAAGCACTGGCTAACGATTTGGACGGCACCTTTAAGGTTGACCGGCTGGCAGCGGTATGTCAAGCTAAATATAAATCGCGTACCCTGATTGTTATAAAACCAACCACCTATATGAATCTTAGTGGTAAGGCGGTTAAATATTGGATGGATAAAGAAAAAATTCCCATCGAAAACCTTATTGTGATTCTCGACGATATTGCCCTGCCTTTTGGCGTACTACGGCTGCGACCCAAAGGAAGTGATGCAGGCCATAACGGGTTGAGCCATATTATTCAAACATTGGGAACCAATCAGTTTGCACGGCTCCGGTTTGGTGTTGGTAACAATTTTCGACGGGGCTACCAGGTTGATTATGTTTTGGGTGAGTGGCCAAAAGAGGAGGAAAAAGAGCTCCCTTATAAAATTAATACCGCCGTCGATATAGTAAAAAGTTTTACCACTATAGGACTTGCCAGAACCATGAATATGTTTAATAAAAAGCCGGGTTAAGAGTTGACCTGTTTGCCTGGGGTTTTAGTGCTTTTGGCTTTCGATGCGGCATCCATGTTGATATCAAACATTTCTTCAATCTTTTCTTTCGCTCTCCTTTTAACCTCCGGAGTTATGGCTGATGAAACACTGGAGATGGCGTAGCTTAAAAAGGCAGCATCATCCGAAAATCCTAACACCGGAATAAAATCGGCAATTAAATCGGTTGGTAATATAAAATAACCCAACGCAGCAGTTATAATTAACTTGTTTCGTAAGGGAACATTTTTATCTGAAAGCAGATAATAAAGTAACATGATGTAAAACAGTAATTCAGCACCTAGCTTAAAACCAACCTTGCTTAGTTTTGCCAATAAATCCGACTCCGAATATAGCTCAACATATTTTCGAAGTGTTGAAAATTTAACGGGTTTCTTATATTCGTTTTGCCATTCGTACATAGCTTGCAAACGGTTAATGGTTGTTGATAGTGTAATCTGTTTACAAAGATATGATATTTATTAACTCGGTGTTTGTTTTGGTTTTAGCTATTATGTTTGTAATTTTGAGTTCATAAAAACAATAAGGGTGCTTATGTGTGGAAGATTTCAGCTTTCGGTTAAGGGAAAAGAGATTTCTGAACGTTTTAATGTTGAAGTATTTGACGAGAAGTATTCCCCAAACTTTAATTGTGCACCATCGCAAAATTTACCGGTAATTACAAAGGCAGCCCCTGGTGTTTTAAGTTTTTATCGGTGGGGGTTAGTCCCATCGTGGGCAAAAGATTTGAACCGTGATTTTAACCTGATTAACATACGCGCTGAAACAATTCGTCAAAAACCTTTGTTTAAAAAAGTTTTTGAACAACAAAGATGCCTGATTCCGGCCAACGGGTTTTACGAATGGCGAACAAGTGATAAAGTTCCTTTCCGGTTTTTTCTAAGGGATGAGCCGCTCTTTTCCATGGCGGGAATATGGGATACATGGAAAGACAACAGAAACACAATGGTTCACACGTTTTCCATAATTACCACTCGTGCAAACGGTAAAATGAGCAACATTCATCATCGCATGCCGGTAATACTTTCGAGAGATAAAGAGCGGGATTGGTTAAACAGCAGCGATTCTTCGTTTTTGTTAAACCTGTTACAACCTTTTGATGACAAAAAAATGGAGATGCATAGGATATCAAAAAAGGTGAATTCTCCAAAGAATAACGGTGCTGAAATAATCAAACCGGAAAAGGGGGGTGAGCAGTTAGGATTGTTTTAAGGGCTTAATTAATCTGTGATAATTCGTGCATTTCATTCTTTTCCAAAAGCAGCCCAATCCCTTTAATTTTTGAAGGGTCCATTTTAAACACTCCCGTAATACTTTTTACCTTGCGCAATAAACTCACCATAGCACTCAACTCGTCCATGTTTCCCGATTTTTCCAAAATTAATAAGTAATCGATGTGCCGGTAGTCGGGTAATAGTTTTTGCTTAGGGTGGTGGTTGGCAATAAGAAATGATTTAACTTTTATTTCATCACTTTGGCAATAAAACCAGGAATAGGAAACGGACTTTTTCGTGTTGTTATCAAGTACAAAGTCATCGTATCTGACAAAATTAAACCCCATGGTTTTGTTAATGTGGTGGACAAGCTGATAATCAGGATAAGTTGAAACTATTCCCAGTAACAGGAATGCCTCGTTGTAATCAATATCAAGGATTATTTTTTTTACCACGGTTGAGCTGTTTTTCTTTTTTCAAAAGTAAAACAAAAAGCAATAATAAAACGACTAATTGGTGGGAATCGGTAATCCTAATTTTGTCCAGGCTTTTTCGGCGGCCAGTTTTTCGGCACCTTTTTTTGAAAGATCTCTTCCTGAGGCCACTTTGTTTCCATCAACAACAACCTCTACAATATATTGTTGTTCATGTTTCGACTTAACCTCTTCAACAAGCTGAAACTGCAAGTCGTGTTTTTCTTTTTGCGACCACTCAATCATTTTGCTTTTATAATTGATATCGGCATTGATCAGGTTTTCTACATCAAAATTGAGGAGCACTATCCGGTTGATAATTATTTTTCTCGTAAATTCATATCCTTTGTCCAGGTAAAGAGCCCCAATAAAGGCTTCAAAGGCATCACCGGCTGCCGATTTGCCGGTTCCTTTTTTTTGATCGGAAGAGAGAATTAATTTTGAAAGCCCCAGTTTATAAGAAAGTTTGTTAAGCGATGACCGGCTAACAATTTTCGAGCGCATTTCGGTTAAAAACCCTTCTGTTTCGTAGGGAAACCGTTTAAACAAGAATTCGG
Organism: uncultured Lentimicrobiaceae bacterium; assembly: GCA_964551935.1. Lineage (GTDB taxonomy): Bacteria > Bacteroidota > Bacteroidia > Bacteroidales > F082 > B16-G9. The sequence continues at coordinate 5,134 of CAZKGB010000039.1, forward strand.
CCACCACGGCTCCTAAAATGGCGTCGCCCAGGTACTCAAGTCGCTCGTTGTTTAATTTAAGGCCTTTAATTTTATTTAACGAGGCCGATTTGTGACGCAGGGCCAGTTTATACAAAAAAATATTTCCGGGGTAAAACCCAAAAATATTTTTAATGGAAATTCGTAATTTTTTTTCTTTGGACAGGTGAGCCTTGACAAAATCTTTCAGAAACAAAACAATAGGTGTTTACTGTCCAAATTTTTTAAAGATAATGGAAGCGTTATGGCCGCCAAACCCAAAAGTGTTACTTAAGGCTGCATTAACCGTTCGTTTAACCGCCTTGTTACCAAAAGTAAAATTAAGTTTGTTATCAATCTTGGGGTCAAGATTAAACTGGTTGATGGTTGGTGGAACCATATCGTTTTTAACTGCCAACAAAGCGGCAATAGCTTCAACGGCTCCGGCACCTCCTAACAGGTGGCCTGTCATTGATTTGGTGGAGTTAATATTTATTTTGTAGGCCAGTTCGCCAAAAAGCTTAGTAATGGCAAGCGGTTCAACAATGTCTCCAACCGGTGTAGAAGTGCCATGAGTGTTAATATGGTCGATATCTTCAAGTTTTAAACCTGAATCTTCAATAGCGGCTTTCATACACAAATAAGCACCATACCCTTCGGGATGTGGGGCCGTCATGTGGTGGGCATCACCCGAAAGGCCTGCTCCTGCAACTTCACCATAAATTTTAGCTCCTCTGGCCAGTGCATGTTCAAGTTCTTCAAAAATAAGCCCTGCACCTCCTTCGCCTATAACAAATCCGTCTCTATCAACGTCAAAAGGCCTTGATGCCGTGGCCGGATCGTCGTTACGGGTCGAAATGGCATGCATGGCGTTAAAGCCACCAACTCCTACAGGAGTTACAGCAGCTTCGGAACCACCTACAACAAATGCGTTGGCTTTACCAAGGCGAATATAGTTATAGGCATCCGATAAAGCGTTGGCTGATGAGGCACAAGCAGATACTGTAGCGAAATTGGGGCCTCTAAAACCAAATTTTATAGATATCTGCCCCGCTGCAATATCTGCAATCATTTTTGGAATAAAAAAAGGATTGAAACGGGGAGTGCCGTTTCCGGTGGCAAAATCCGAAATCTCTTTTTGGAAAGTGTCGAGCCCGCCAATACCGGCAGCCCATATAACACCGACTCTGTCATGATCAATTTCAGCATCATTAATACCGGAATCCTGAACAGCTTCGGAAGCTGCTACCATGCCAAATTTGGCATAACGGTCAAATTTACGTGCCTCTTTACGTTCAAAATAATCCCTCTCGTCAAAACCTTTTACTTCGCAGGCAATTTTAGTTTTGAAGTTTGATGTGTCGAAACGAGTAATAGTAGTGCAACCACTAGCCCCTTTAAGTAAACTCTCCCAAAATTCGGGAGCCGTATTACCTATAGGGGTAATTGCACCGATACCGGTAACAACTACCCTTTTTAATTCCATAGAATAATAATTGATTATCTATAAATGACTTTCGATGTACGTAATAGCATCTCCAACAGTCTCTATTTTCTCTGCTTCTTCATCAGGAATAGAAAGGTTGAACTCTTTTTCAAATTCCATGATTAATTCAACAGTATCAAGCGAATCAGCGCCTAAATCGTTGGTGAAGCTTGCTTCTTTAGTTACTTCACTCTCTTCTACGCCAAGCTTATCAACGATAATGCTTACAACTTTTGAATGTACGTCTGACATATTGTTTATTTTTTAAGGTTAAAACTGCTGCAAAGTAATGTATTAATGGATTAAAAAACAAAAAAAAGTGAAAAATTTGGATTCATATCCCTATTATATAATAAGGAGTAAGAAAATGAAAAAAAATATTTCGATGAACAATTTTTCTTGTTACGAGTATAAAATTACTTTTGTGTGACAAACCTATTGGAATAAAAAATGAAAAAGATTGCTCTTTTTGCATCGGGAAACGGTTCTAATGTACAACGTATTGCAGAATATTTTAAAGATAACCCGGAGGTGGCAATTTCAATGGTGCTAACGAATAATCCTAAAGCCGGTGTGTTAGAAAGAGCGAAAAATTTAGGTTTGAAAACACTGCAGTTTACAAAAGATGAGTTTTATCACTCTTCGAAAATAGTTGATATATTGAAGGAGCAACATGTTGATTTGATTGTTTTGGCCGGATTTCTTTGGCTTGTTCCCGGTGATTTGATAAAGGCTTTTCCAAACAAAATCATCAATATTCACCCGGCCTTGCTTCCCGGGTACGGAGGAAAAGGCATGTATGGCCATCATGTTCATGAAGCGGTGATTAGAAACAGAGAATCTAAATCGGGGATTACCATTCATTATGTTAACGACAAGTACGATGAGGGACAGATTATTTTTCAATCGGCCTTTGATTTAGCAGATGATGAAACTCCTGAATCGCTTGCCGGAAAAATTCACGAACAGGAGTATAAATATTTTCCCGTGGTGATTGAAAAACTTTGTCATAGCGAAAGCTAAATACCGCAAAGTGGTGTAGGGCTTTGCTGGTTTATTAAAGGATAATAGCCAAAGATTACCCTTTTTAATTCTTTTTCTTCAAAAAGTAAATAATTGAACTTCCTTTTTTAGTAGCGAAGAGCCCTGCCAGGTATGAAATAAATCCCCAAAAGCTGCCGGCAATAAACCACAATTTGTTTTGTTTGGATTTTTCAGTGAGAAACGATAAATAAATTCCGTCTAAAGGAAGTTGCTTTGTTTTAATAATGTCGAACCCGTAGTAATCGGCAAACGTTTTAAAGAAATCAGGCGAAAAATGCCATAGATGTCTGGGAACATCGTAGCCCGCCCACCTGTTTTTATAATGCTTACCATCAAATGAGGCAAAATTTGGCAAAGCAATAACAACTGTTCCGTCGTCTTTTAAAGTCTTTGAAATTTGTTTCATATAGCCATCCAAATCATGTACATGTTCCAGAACGTGCCAAAGCGTAATAATATCAAACTGTTTTTCGGGAAGCCGGTAAACAAAATCGATTGTTTTAAACTCCAGGTTAAAGCTCTCTTTGGCCACTTTTCGGGCATCTTCATCGACCTCTATACCTGTAATCGAAAACCCTTTTTGATTCATATAGTTATCAAAATAACCGGTTCCGGCACCTATATCTAACAACTCTCCGGTAGTTTTTCCCGTAAAGTTTTTAATTAACCGATATTTTTTGCCCAGCATTATTTTTCGGGCAAAATGATAAAGTTTGTTGATAATTCCTTTATGAGAATCGGTGTGCGAGATGTAACTTTCGGCTTTATAATATTTTCCAATACTTGCTCTGTCAGGAATGTCTTGGGTAAACCGGAAGCCGCATGATTTGCATTGAACAATAGCATACTCTTCATTGGAAACAGTATAATCTTTTACTGAGAATATTTTTTCAATGTCACGACTTTTACAAAACGGACATTCGGAAAAATGAATAACAGGCATAATATTGATTTTTATCAAAAATATAGTTTTCTGAGAAGCAGAGTTAATTTTTAAAAATATTTTTTGTCTGAACCCATTTTTTAATGGCTAAAATCGATTGAATGATTGAAGTTTAAATTATTGCAACCGGTTCACAATTCGATTTTAGTAACTTGCTGTTTTAATAACTCGTTGAAATTCTAACTATTCATTCATTATTCATAAATCTTTTCCTATTTTCGCAGGCTGAAAAGTGTTTGATTATTAACGGTTGTAAAGAGAAGAAAAATGGGATACGATTTTGGGAAAATAGAAACCAAGTGGCAAAAGTACTGGAGCGACAACAAGGTTTATCACGTAGATATTGATTATAATAAACCCAAGTTTTACGTGTTGGACATGTTTCCCTATCCTTCGGGGTCGGGACTGCACGTTGGCCATCCGCTGGGGTATATTGCATCCGATATATATGCAAGGTATAAGAGGCTTCAGGGTTTTAACGTGTTGCATCCCATGGGTTACGATGCGTATGGGTTGCCGGCCGAACAATATGCTGTTCAAACCGGAACGCATCCTGCCATTACAACCGAGAAAAATATAAAACGATATCGCGAGCAACTGGATAAAATCGGCTTTTCGTTCGATTGGGACAGGGAAGTTCGTACCAACGACCCCAACTATTTTAAGTGGACACAATGGACCTTTATTCAGCTTTTTAAATCGTGGTTCAATAAAAACAGCAGCAAGGCGGAACCCATAGCTGAGCTTGTTGCCGAATTTGAAAAAAACGGAAATGCTGCCATCAATGCTGCCACTTCGCAGGAAGAGGTTTTTACTTCCGGTGAGTGGAAAGCGATGAGCGAAGAAGAGCAGCAGGAAATATTGATGAATTATCGCCTGGCGTATATCTCCGAAACCATGGTAAACTGGTGTCCGGCCCTGGGCACTGTGCTTGCTAATGATGAGGTAAAAGAAGGTCTTTCGGAACGCGGCGGCCATCCGGTGGAACGAAAATTAATGAAGCAGTGGCTGCTCAGAATTTCGGCCTATGCTCAACGCCTGCTCGATGGGTTGGAAAAGCTGGAGTGGTCCGACTCCATAAAAGAGATTCAACGCAACTGGATTGGAAGAAGCGAAGGAGCATCGGTAATTTTTAATATTAAAGGCTTTGAAGATACGGTAGAGGTATTTACCACTCGTCCCGATACCCTTTGGGGTGCTACCTTTATGGTGATGGCCCCTGAGCATGAGCTTATCGAAAAAATTACTACTCCCGAACAGAAAGAGAAAATCGAAAACTATGTTGCCTGGGCTAAAAACCGTTCGGAGCGTGAGCGAATGACAGAAGTTAAAAAAGTTACCGGTGAATTTACCGGAGCCTACGGCATCAACCCGCTGACCGGCGAAGAGGTTCCTATATGGGTGGCCGATTATGTGTTGAGTGGTTACGGTACCGGAGCTATTATGGCGGTTCCTGCTCATGATAGTCGCGACTTTGCCTTTGCCCGTCATTTTAACCTGCCCATTATTCAAGTGGTAAGCAAAGAGGGTGAAGAACCCACCGATCCTTCTACCTGGGAAGAGTCGTACGATTCAAAAGATGGTATCAGCATTAATTCGGGTTTTATTACCGGAATGAAAACAAAAGATGCCATTGCCGAAGTAATTAAGCGCATTGAAGAGATGGGTATTGGTAAAGGAACCATCAATTACCGCCTTCGCGATGCCATTTTCAGCCGTCAGCGGTACTGGGGAGAGCCTTTTCCAATTTATTATAAAAACGGAATTCCTTATCCGTTGGATGAGAGCGAACTTCCGTTAAAACTGCCCGACGTTGATCAATACCTTCCCACCAAAGATGGTAAGCCACCGCTGGCACGTGCCAAAAATTGGAAAACCAAAGAGGGATACCCTCTCGAAACCAATACCATGCCCGGGTTTGCCGGCTCAAGCGGCTACTATTTAAGATATATGGACCCTCATAACGATAAAGAATATTTTTCAAGAGAGGCTGGTGAGTATTGGCAAAATGTTGACCTCTATCTTGGAGGTGATGAACACGGAACCGGCCATCTGATTTACTCCAGATTTTGGAACAAATTTCTTTTCGACCTTGGACTCGCGGTAAAAGATGAACCGTACAAAAAATTAATCAATCAGGGTAAAATTCAGGGACGATCAAGTTTTGTTTACCGTGTTCAGGGAACCGATAATTATGTTTCGTTTGGATTGAAAGATCAATATGAAACACAAAAATTACATGTTGACATCGATCTGGTTGATGGCGATGAGTTGGATATAGAAGCTTTTAAGAAATGGCGACCCGAATATGCCAATGCCCAATTTATTTTAGAAGATGGCAAATACTATTGCAGTCATGAGGTGGAAAAAATGTCGAAATCGAAATACAATGTTCAAAACCCCGACGATTTAATTGAGCGCTACGGAGCGGACACTTTGCGACTTTATGAAATGTTTTTAGGCCCCCTTGAACAAGACAAACCTTGGGATACAAAGGGTATTGAAGGGGTTTACCGCTTTTTGAAAAAACTTTGGCGACTCTTTTTTGATGAAGATGACCAATTTATTGTTACCAACGAAAAAGCTTCGGATGCCGAATTAAAAGTATTACATAAAACCATTAAAAAAATACAGCACGATATTGAGCAGTTTTCGTTTAACACAGGGGTTAGTGCATTTATGATTTGTACCAACGAACTTTCCGATTTGAATTGTCATAAAAAGGAAATTCTGGAACCATTGTCGGTATTGCTTTCACCATACGCTCCACACATTGCCGAAGAGTTGTGGCATGCGTTGGGTAATGAGGGAACGGTTAACGATGCTGCTTTTCCCAAGTGGGAGGAAAAATACCTTCGGGAAAATACTTTTACCTATCCGGTTTCGTTTAACGGTAAAACAAGGTTTAAACTTGAATTGCCAGTTGATTTAAGCAAAGATGATATTGAGAAAGCTGCGCTTGAAGCCCCCGAAGCTCAAAAGTGGATTGAGGGGAAAACCATTAGAAAAGTTATCGTGGTTCCCAAACGAATTGTTAATATCGTTGTAGGATAAAACAATTTTACAACAGGTTGATAGCAGGGCTATTACCATTTAAATTCATCCAAATGACTCGCTATTCGGTACTGTTGATTTGTGCTGTACTTGGAGTCGTTACCCGGGGTTTTACCCAAGGTCGGCCAAACAAAGCCTTTAAATCGGGTGAAGAGCTTACCTACCGGATTTATTACAGCTCAGCCATTATTGATGCAACGGCGGGCGAGGCGATTCTCACCATTAATCAAACCGGAGCTGATAAAATGGTGAAAAACGACACCCTTTTTCATGTTACCGGAACCGGCTTTTCGAAAGGACTGTTTGATCTCTTTTTTAAAGTTCGCGATACCTACGAAAGTTACTTTGACAGACAAACACTGTTGCCTGACATCTTTATCAGAAATACACATGAAGGCAGTTACAGCCGTTACGATTCTGTTGAATTTAATCAGAAAGGGTTATCGGCAAAAACCAGTCGCA
>CAZKGB010000040.1:0-12108 GCA_964551935.1 uncultured Lentimicrobiaceae bacterium
GCGAATCAGCCAGGGGTAAGCCCTGTCGTTGGCAATAGCTCCGCCATGCGTTAGAAAAGAGGGATCGACCGATTGGGCGGTAACCACTCCGTCGGGTCCGGCGTTTAGCATGTAAGCCACGATACCCGGGATAACCACCAGCACCGGAATTAATATCTTTAAAAAGGCAGCCATGGCAATTCCCTTTTGCGATTCGCGGAGGCTTTTGGCTGCCAGGGTGCGCTGAATAATATACTGATTAAAACCCCAGTAGTAGAGATTAGCTACCCACATTCCACCTATCAGCACGGATAATCCGGGCAGATCCCACCAGGCATCTTTGCCGTCGGGGGTGATAATGCTTCCTTTTTCAACAATCATGTGAAACTTTTCGGGAACCGTTTGGTAAAGAATTTTGAAACCATCGATAACTCCACCCTCCGGCGAAAGATGGCTCAGGGCGATAAAAGTGGTTACCAACCCGCCAATGGTAAGCAATGTTACCTGCAACACATCGGTCCAGGCTACCGAGGAGAGTCCGCCCCATAGCGAATAGGCTGCGGCAAAAAGTGCCAGCGCGATAACGGCGTAGAGTAACATGGAACCGTCGCCGGTACCAAAAATGGTGTCAATGGCCAGACCCCCGAGGTAAAGCACAGAGGTTAGATTGACAAAAATAAAAAGGGCAATCCAGAATACCGCCAAAATAGATTTCAGGTTGGTGCTGTAACGCTTTTCTAAAAATTCGGGAATGGTATAAAGTTTCTTTTCAATAAAAATCGGAAGGAAAAACTTACCCACGATTAACAGGGTAAGCGCTGCCATCCACTCGTAGGAGGCAATGGCCAGTCCGATGGCAAAGCCCGAACCCGACATACCGATAAACTGTTCAGCCGAAATGTTTGCCGCTATCAGCGAAGCACCAATAGCCCACCAGGGCAGGGTTTTCCCGGCAAGAAAATAGTCTTCCGCGTTGCGCTGGTGTCCCTTTTTACCCCGCGAAACCCAAAGGCCAATAGACAAAATGGTTACGGCATAAACAATAAATACAATATAATCCCAAAGGTCGAGGTTGAATGTATGCATAACAATGGATTCTGAAAAAAAAACAAATATAGGATTGTTTTTTGATATTTCTGGTTATCCGGGTTAGGTAATAACTTCTCTTCCAACCATCCTCAAATCCTCCTCAAACGTCACTTTAACATTACTCTGTTCTCCGTCGAACAGGGTAACCTTATTGCCGGCATCTTCATAAACAGATGCATCATCGGTAAAGTTGGTTTGAATGGCATTACTGTAGGCATCTTTTATTAAACCTGCCTGAAAAAACTGCGGAGTTTGTACCAGCCGGAGGGTTTGACGATTTAAAGGTCTGCTGTTGATGCCATCTGTTTCGCGAACCGACTCGGAAATTTTAATTACCGGAATGGCACTGCCTGTCTTTTGAGCAAGAGCAAACCCTTCATCAATCAGCCTTTTTGACAGGTTGGGGCGAACCCCGTCGTGGATGGCTACCAAAGCACGCTCAGGTATATTTTTCAGCCCGTTTTTTACCGAATGAAATCGCGTGCTGCCACCGGCAACGATTTGGTGTTTCACCGTAAATTTATATTTAATGCAGCGATTTTTCCAAAAAGGGATCATCGATTCGGAAAGCACCAAAACATACCGGAAAGCTTCTTGAGTTTTTAAAAATGCATCGAAGGTATGTAGCAACAACGGTTTGCCATTTGTCGGGACAAACTGTTTAGGGATATCGCTGTTAAAGCGTGTTCCTTTGCCGGCGGCTACTATTAAAATGTATCTTTCTGTCTCTGGCACCAAAAACGTGTTTTTTATGTAAGCACTTTAATTATTCCTGTCAATATAGCATTTCACACGCAACATATTGTTCAAAAGTGTTAAAACCTTTTGGTTAGATTTTATACACCGCAAACGATTGATTGCTTTTAATACTCTTTTCAGTGGCGATATAACAGGTAGCCGCAACTCCGAATGCAAAAACGGGTTATGCTTTCGGTGAAATATCAATAGATGTCAGAAATCAAGCTTGGTGGGTTACAACGTGGTTTCTTTAACCCTGATATCGCCAAGCAGCACATCCCAGAAACCGATAAGACGGCCTCCAATTTGTGTTTCTTTACGTTTAACGTAAACCGTGATATCTTTTTTAGTGGTGTCCTGATAAATCAGACGACCCTCTTTGTCGTATCCTTTAAATTTTTGAAATACGGTAATAACGCCAACATAGGTACCATCGGGCTGACGCCGGAGGTCGCTAACGTATTCGATATCGTACCATTCAATATCAACTTTGTTGTAGTTAAGGCGCATCAGGCGTTCAAAATATTTACGAACAGGATAATATTTTATTTCGGGTTTTACCAGCGACGAAACACCCATTTCGCTACCTTGCATAAAAAGCTCTTCGGCACGGTCGATTACCCTGTTGGCTTCGCTCCAGGGGGTCTCTTTATCACCGATAATGCTAATGTATTTACTTAAATCTTTTACCTTTTCAAGTGCCAGGCTGTCGATGGCCTGTTTGCGCTCGGGAGATAGGTTGTCTTGCGCTAAAAGAGGTGTTGATAATCCCAATCCGAAAACGAATATTAATAAATAAGTTATACGTTTCATATTATTTATTTTTTTATTAATTCAAGTTCAGTAATTTTTCCGTCGTCGTTGTATTTGGCTGTTTCGATGTCGTATTTAAACTCTTTGGTATCTTTTAAATAGTTCATAAACTTTGAGATGGTGGTAGGCCGGTCGTAATCGTAATAACCATCTTTTTTGCTGATAATGATTAACACCGGAACATCGGGAGTAGCATATAAATTGAGTGCTCCTTCAATTTGCCGGTTGGCTTCGTCGTAGTTTTTTGCTTTGGCAATATCGGCCAGCGAATATATTATTATCGAATATTTTCGTCGTTGCTGATTGGTCATCTCCTCCTCTTTTCTTTTTAACCGTTCCTCTTCAACCTGCCGTTCTTCATCTTTAAGCTTGGCTTCAACTTTAACAATCAGCTCTTTTACCTCCTGATCATCAATATTGTACGATTTGATGGTTTTAAGTCTCTCCTGCTTTTCGGGTAGAGACCAGTTAGTTTCATCGTTTAGTATGGCCGTTAAATCTCTTTTAGCCTGTTTTACCTTAGCCTGGTATTCCGCTTCCGCTTTTTCCCTTGCCAGTTTCTTTTTGCTTTTACACGAGGTGGCTCCACCCATGGCAATTATCACTACCAGCGAAAGCATTAAAAGTCGGCTGATTAGGTTTGCTGATTTTTTCATTTTCACTTTGTTTTTCACCGTTATTACTAAATTCATAAATTAAGCTTGCAAAAATATTCAAAAAAATGGCATTTTTGCCAAAACTATTTACCGCATTGAAAAAACACTTCAATATACCCGTATTTATTCCCGAACTAGCCTGTCCGTTTCAATGCGCGTTTTGTAACCAACGCAAAATTTCGGGGCATATTGCCGTTCCCGATTCCGGCGAAATCATAAAAACTGTTAACGATCATTTAGCCACTTTTCCCAAAGGAGACAACCATATTGAGATTGGCTTTTTTGGTGGAAGCTTTACGGGATTACCCCTGCCTGAACAGGAAAAGTTTTTAAAGCTTGCCAAACCGTATCTTGATAAAGGACTTATTCAGGGTATCCGGCTTTCAACACGGCCTGATTATATCAACGAAGAGGTACTGGTACTTTTGAAACAGTACGGCGTTACTACCATCGAACTGGGCGCGCAATCGTTCGATCATGAAGTTTTAAAACAGTCGTACCGGGGACATACACCCGAGCAGACTACGGCATCCTCTAAAATGATACTGGAGCATGGTTTCGATTTAGGGCTTCAAATGATGATTGGCCTTCCGGGAGACAGTTTGGAAAAAGCTTTGTTAACCGCTAAAACAATTATCGCTTTAGGGGCTTCCAATACCAGAATCTATCCCACGGTGGTCATTAAAGATACCGCTTTGCACCGGTGGTATAAAACCGGAAAATACAAGCCTCTTTCGCTTGATGAAGCTGTTGAATGGACAAAACAGCTGCTTCCTCTTTTCGAAAATGCCGGGGTTAAAGTGATTCGCACGGGGTTGCACCCCTCCGAAGGGTTGCTTAATGGCGATGAGCTCGTTGACGGTCCCTTTCACCCCTCCTTTAAAGAGTTGGTGTTAACCGAAATTTGGTATGATAAACTAAAAGAGATTAAAGGAGAGCATTATTCATCGATTACTATTTATGTGCCTCCTCGTGAAATAAACCATGCCATCGGCTATCAGTCAAAAAATAAACGCCGGTTGTTTGAAAAGTTTGGTGATGTGAGATTTAAGGCTGATTCAGGTTTGCGGAAAATGGAGTTTGAGGTTGTTGGTAATTAGATTGAACCTTAATTGTTATTCAAAGTACAACTTTAAGCCGTGAGTGTTGTCTAAAAGGGGGAGATAGTGTACTCATCATTTATTGTGTAAAGAATTTTGTATGTTTGTTTACAACAAATTTTATTGAAATTATGAAAAAATTTCTGCTGTTGGCAGTTATAACTTTTTTATTGATAGACCTTAAAGCTCAGAGTTTCGATCATCACGAGTTTTCGTTGAGTTACGGGGTTTTAACACCCGACAGGTTTTACACCTTTAAATCCTCTATCCTTGATGACCAGCTTCCTGACAGCCGTTACATAAGGGATAATTATAAAAGTAACGGTAATCTGTTTTTAACTTACCGGTTTGTTTCGCTTAATGAGTTTTTAATGTGGGGAGGAACCGTGGGATATGGAGCAAGTTCCGCAGAAGTTTACTACCTGGGACAAAAGCAGGGAATAATAGAACGGCAGTTTATCTCCGGAGCTTTCGAGTTACAGTATCGCTATGTAAACAATGGTTCTTTTCAAATGTATTCGGGACTTGGCGTGGGTGTAACAGCAGGGAAGGAGGAGTTTACGGCTGAAACGGCAGGGCTGAACTCAGACAGCCGGACGATGATTTTACCCGGGTACCAGATAAACTTTGCGGGGGTAAGGTTTGGAAAGAGGTTGGGAGTATATCTTGAACTGGGTTACGGCTACAAGGGCATCATGAATATTGGAATCGCCTATTCGGTTTACAAGTTTGGAAACAGGAAGTATTAACCCGGTTATTAAAACTTGTTTGCTTGTGAAAATAATTTACCCTCCTAAAAACTCGACCTCATGGCCTCCACCGGATCCAGGCGCGACGCCGACCAGGAGGGAATAAATCCCGAAAGAAACCCGATAAAGGCTGATACCGTTAATCCCAGCACAATATTGCTAAGTGAAAGAACCATGTTAAAGTCAAAAAATCCTTTCACTATCCAGGTTAATATCAGTACCAGAAACAGCCCTACCAGGCCACCCATCATGGAAAGAAAGACGGCTTCAAACAAAAACTGTAACAGGATAAAGTATTTTTTGGCACCCAGGGCTTTTTGAATTCCAATTTGATTGGTTCGCTCTTTAACAGAAACAAACATAATGTTGGCAATACCAAATCCACCTACCAGCAACGAAAAGCCCCCGATAATCCACCCGGCCAATCCTATAATGGCAAAAAGCTGATCGAACCCTTTGGAAATAATATCCGTTTGGTTGATGGCAAAATTATCATCGGCAGAAGGCTTCAGTTTACGGATGGAACGCATGATACCGGTAAGTTCATCTTTCATTTCATCGATGCTGATATTGGGTTTGGCTTTAACGATAATGGTAGCACCAATATGACGGTAATCGATTAGGCTTTTGGCAAAGGCGGCAGGAACATAAACCAACTTGTCAGGGGAATTGCCAAAAACATCTTCTCCTTTCCGTTTTACCACCCCGATTACCAACAGTTTTCTGCCAAAAATTTTAACCTTCTGTCCCACCACATCCATCTTTCCAAAAAGGTTGATGGCGATATCGTACCCTAAAATGGCCACATTTCTTCCGCTAACCGACTCCTGATCGGTAAAATAACGCCCTTCCTCTATATCAATGGGCATCACTTTAATGTAATCGTGCGATACAGCCTGTATGCGGGTATTTTCTACCACGTTGTTCCTGTAATACACGTTTCGTGAAACACCAAACATGTAAGTGGCTTTATCAACGGTGTTGCTGCGTTTAACTATCTGGTTCATTTCGCGAAGACGGGGTTCCGGACGCTGCCAGTATTTCCACCAGGGATAATCACCTCCCATGGCCCAGGGCCATTTTTGAATGAACAATACATCGTTACCCAACGAGTTAATTTCGGTTTTAATCGAGTCTTGCAAACTGTCGAATACCGTAAAAACCGCGATAATGGAAAATATCCCGATGGTAATACCCAACAGGGATAAGATGGTTCGAACCTTGTTTACTACCAGCGAACTGATGGCAAATAGTAAACTCTCATGTATTAACTTTAATAAAATCACCATATCCGGTTTATTCGCGTTTGTTTTTTTTTCGTAAAAATTATTGTAAAAGTATAATAACTTTTGATTAAAACTTGTTATTTTGCAAAACCATTTAAGGGTTAAGGTTTTTATCTCACTTTTAATATATTACCAAATTGAAAAAGATTAAAACGGCACTAATTTCCGTTTATTATAAAGAGGGTCTGGAGCCAATTGTCAGGAAACTGGAACATCAGGGTGTTAACATCTATTCCACGGGAGGAACTCAACACTTTATCGAGTCGCTGGGAATAGCGGTTACCTCGGTGGAGTCGCTCACCTCTTACCCGGCCATTTTGGGTGGAAGGGTTAAAACATTGCATCCGAAAGTTTTTGGGGGTATTTTGGCTCGCAGAGATAATAACGAGGATGCACGACAACTGTTGGAATATGAAATTCCGGAGTTTGATTTGGTAATTGTCGATTTGTATCCTTTCGAGGAAACACTGGCAAAAACCACCCGTCAGCAGGAGATTATCGAAAAGATTGATATTGGCGGCATCAGTCTTATCAGAGCTGCTGCCAAAAATTATAAAGATGTACTGGTGGTTCCGTCGTCGGAATATTACCCGGATTTGATGGAGCTCCTGGAAACCAAAAATGGCTCTTCCGATGAAGAAGATCGCCGTTGGTTTGCCGCTCAGGCATTTAACGTGAGCTCGCATTACGATACGCACATTTTTAACTGGATGAATCCGGGAAACATCAACGCTTTCAAGGCGAGCCAAACAAAAGCCAATGTATTACGTTATGGCGAAAACCCACATCAGGAGGGTATTTTTTATGGTGATATGGATGCCATTTTCGAGCAGCTTCACGGCAAGGCCATTTCGTACAACAATTTGGTTGACCTCGAGTCGGCCATTAACCTGATTGAGGATTTCGACGAAACAACCTTTGCGGTCATAAAACACACCAATGCCTGCGGACTGGCTTCGCGTGATACCCTGGTAGATGCCTGGAAAGATGCCCTTGCCGGCGACCCCGTGTCGGCCTTTGGTGGCGTGTTGGTTACCAATCGAACCCTTGATAAGGCTACCGCCGAAGAGATTAATAAAATATTTTTTGAAATTATTATTGCTCCCGGTTATCAAGAGGAGGCTTTGGAAATATTAAAATCGAAGAAAAACAGGATTATCCTGAAAAAACGTGAGTACAGCTTTCGTGGTAAACAATTCAAATCGTTGTTAAATGGGGTAATAGCTCAGGATAAAGATACCAAAACCGAAACGGCCGACGATTTGAAAGTGGTAACCAATACAGCTCCCACTGCCATTGAAACGGAAGATTTGCTGTTTGCTAATAAACTGGTAAAACATACTAAATCAAACACCATCGTGTTGGCTAAAAACAAACAGCTGGTGGGTTCGGGAACCGGACAGACATCGAGAGTGGATGCTTTAAAGCATGCCATTGAAAAGGCAAAGAATTTTAACTTACCTTTGGAGGGTGCTGTAATGGCTTCCGATGCTTTTTTCCCGTTTGCCGATTCCGTGGAGATTGCGCATAAAGCAGGAGTTAAATCGGTTATCCAGCCGGGAGGCTCTGTTCGAGATAAGGACTCTGTCGAATACTGCAACAAAAACGGTGTTTCGATGGTGTTTACGGGAATCAGACATTTTAAACATTAAGAATTTAAGGAGAAAAAATATATGGGTTTATTTTCATTTTTATCAAAAGAGATCGCCATCGACCTGGGAACGGCCAACACCATTATCATGTACAACGACAAAGTTGTGGTTGACGAGCCCTCCATTGTTGCTATTGAACGCAGCTCCGGAAAAATTATAGCTGTTGGAAAACGTGCCATGATGATGCACGGGAAAACACATGAGAATATTAAAACCATTCGTCCGTTGCGCGACGGGGTAATTGCCGATTTTCAATCGTCGGAGTACATGATTCGCGAAATGATAAGAATGATTGGTATTAAAAACAGTCTGTTTCAGCCGGCACTTAAAATGGTTATCTGTATCCCATCGGGTATTACCGAGGTGGAAGAGCGTGCTGTAAAAGATTCGGCCGAGCAGGCCGGAGCCAAAGAAATCCGTCTGATTCACGAACCCATGGCAGCAGCCATCGGTATTGGTATCGACGTGTTGGAACCCACCGGAAATATGATTATCGATATTGGTGGAGGTACTTCCGAAATTGCCGTCATCGCGCTGGGAGGTATCGTAAATAATAAATCAATCCGTATTGCCGGCGACGATTTTAATGCCGATATCAAAGAGTACATGCGGAAACAGCATAATATCTCCATTGGTGATCGTACTTCGGAGCGAATTAAAATTGAAGTGGGAGCTGCTATTACCGAACTTGACAATCCTCCTGACGATTATGCTGTTCATGGCCGCGACTTGTTAACAGGTATTCCGCGCGAGATAAAAGTTAATTATAAAGAAATTGCTGCCTGTCTTGATAAATCCATCTCAAAAATAGAAACAGCCGTGTTGCAGGCGCTGGAGTTAACCCCTCCGGAACTTTCGGCCGATATTTACCGCACGGGAATTTATCTGGCTGGAGGAGGCTCGTTGCTCAGAGGGCTTGATAAACGGATTCAGTCAAAAGTTAAGCTGCCCATTCATGTTGCCGAAGACCCATTGCGTGCTGTTGCCCGTGGAACCGGCATCGCGTTAAAGAACTTCGAGAAGTTCACATTCCTTATTAAATAAGGATGGTTTACCATGCAAAATCTGCTGCTCTTTATTCGAAAACACTGGTTTGTTGTATTGTTCCTTTTACTGGAAACCGGCTCTTTGATGTTGGTGGCAAACAGTTATTCGTACCATCGTTCGCTGGCCTTTAACACGGTAAACGATTTTACCGGGGGCATTTTTTCAACGGTTTCAAACATTGCCGATTATCTGGTTCTTAAAGAGGCCAACGAGAGTCTGCTGGAAAAAAATGCTGCCCTGCTTAATGCGCAACAAAGCTCATTTTTAATTACTGACACCGGATTTTCTTACAAGGATACGCTTTACAAGTATGTTCCTGCCCACGTAGTAAGCATCTCTGTTAACCACCCTTCAAACTATATTATGATTAACAAAGGTTCGTTGCATGGTGTTAAAAAGGAGATGGGTGTTATTTCAAATCAGGGAGTGGCAGGCATTGTAATCGGCGTTTCAAAGCACTACTCACTCGTAATGTCGCTGTTGCATCACAATACCCGCCTAAGCGGAAGGATAAAAAAGAACAATTTTTTGGTAAACATTATTTGGGATACTGACGACTATCGCTTTGGAAATATATTGGATGTGCCGTCGCATGTGGAGTTGTATCCCGGCGACACCATTGTAACCAGTGGTAAATCGATGATCTTCCCGGAAGGGATAATCATTGGTTTTGTTGAAAGCAGTACTGAAAATTCAAACGTGGATTTTAAAAAAGGTATTCTCAAATTTGCCACCAATTTTAAAAGTTTGCAGGATGTTTATGTCATTGAGAATTTGATGAAAGAGGAGCAACAAAATTTATTAAAACAGAACGATGAATAGCGGGTTTGTTAAAAATAGTATTCGGTTTGTTTTGCTCGTGCTGCTGCAGGTACTGCTTTTTAGTAACATGCATTTGTGGGGTTATGTAACGCTCTATCCGTATCTGTTGTTTTTACTGCTTTTACGTGTCGATATTAACAAAACCAGCCTTTTGTTTTTGGGCTTTTTCACAGGCCTTGTTATCGATTTCTTTCAAAGTACCATGGGCATGCAGGCAGCAGCCTCCACACTGTTGGTTTTTGCCCGGCCTGCCGTTTTAAACTTTTATTTTAAAAAAGTGGAGTTCGTGCCCCGCGAAGAACCCGGTATAAGCAAACTTGGGTTTACAGGCTTTTTAAAGTATGCTTTTACCCTTGTATTTATTCATAATGTTTTTCTTTTTTTTCTTGAAGTTTTTTCATTGGCTGATTTTTTTGCAACCATCGAAAGAGCATTGCTAAATAGTGTGGTTACACTGGTTCTTATTATGATTTTGGAGATGCTGTTTAGCAGGAAGAAGAAAGGGCTGTAAATAGTTATTTGTTTTTGTTTAGATAACATCCTCGTTGTACCGTGTAATGTTTTATTCCTGTTGTTTATATTTTGTCCGGTTATCACCACTTAGAATATCATTTTAAAATTATTTAACTCAATAGTAGGGTTATAGCTTACGAGAATATTTGTATCTTGCGCAACTTTTTTAGAGAAAATTAACCTTAATAAATTAAATATTTAGATTATGAAATTGTTCGGAAAATTAATGATGATTGTAGCCATGGTAGTTTTTGGCGTTTCTGTTTATGCTCAGTCGGTTGAAGCAGTAGGGCAAAAGTATAACGATGCCGTCGAATTGTATAAAGCCAAAAATTATGCGCAGGCTATTCCTGCCCTGGAACAGACTGTTGAAATGGGCACCAAAGCCGGTGATGCAGCCGCTGATATGACATCCAGTGCTCAGTCGGCATTAATGAAAGCCTATAAAAACTATGGTATAACCTTATACAAAAAGAAAAAGTATGACGAAGCGGTAAAGGTTCTTAAAGATGGTGTGGCTACGGCTAAGAAATATGGTGATGAAAAATCAGCTAAAAAATTCCAATCCATCATACCACAAATTTATGCCGGTCACGGAAACAGCTTGACAAAAAGCAAAAAGTACGATGAAGCACTTAAACAGTTCGATAATGCTTTAGCTGAAAATCCTAAATGTATAAGAGCTTTTGTGGGAAAAGAAAATGTTTATAAAGACAAAGGTGACTTTACTAAAATGAAAGAATTTGCCGACAAAGCTATTGAAGCCGGGGCCGGAAGTTCAAAACAGGCAAAACGGGTACAGCAGGCTAAAAAAATTGCTTATCTCGGATTGTATAAAGCCGGTGGTGAAGAGCTGGGTAAAGGAAATTCATCTAAAGCACTTGCCCTTTTTAACGATGCTTTAAAATATGGATCCGGTGATGCCAATTTATATTTGAATATGGCTTTGGGTTACAACGCGCTCAAAAATTTTAACAAAGGAATCGAGGCTGCTAAAAAGGCATTAAGCCTAAAAGGCGACGGCGATAAAAACGCTATTTACTTTGTATTGGCTCAGGCATACGAAGGAGCCGGCGACAATGCAAATGCTTGTACTACTTATAAAAAAGTTACTGCCGGACCCAATGTTGATGCTGCCAAATATCAGATTACACAGGTGTTAAAATGTAAATAAAGTATTATTGGAAATCAAATGAAGGCTGTCTTTTTTCGGACAGCCTTTTTTGTTTCAAATCTTTTTTACGGATTACTTGACAAAGGGTAAAAAATAATTAATTTTGCGCCCGTTAATGCCCGATGGTGTAATTGGCAACACGTCTGATTCTGGATCAGAAGAGTCCAGGTTCGAGCCCTGGTCGGGCAACAAAAAGCTCTCCGTACAGCGGAGGGCTTTTTTTACGGCATATACCGGGTTGATAATTCTTTAAATTCGTCAATAACAAAAAACTTCATTTTGCCCTTTAATTTATACCCAATCAAGGCAGCGCCCGAATATTTCCGGGGCAGGGGTTTGACAGGACCACTATTGTCTTTCACAATTTTTATCCCGTCGGGATAACGGTGCTTTACCGCTTTAACAAACAGAGTATCTCCTTTTTCCCACTTCCGGCTGAACGACAGGTCGGCATTTTGTTTATAGGGATGCACCTCAAAATAAACAGAGT
>CAZKGB010000041.1:0-12050 GCA_964551935.1 uncultured Lentimicrobiaceae bacterium
CAAAGCATTTCACCCCTGAGCTCCCTGAGCTTGTCGAAGGGGCGAAGGGACGAAGGAGCGATGAGACGATGGGGCGAAGGGACGATGAATCGAAGGAGCGAAGGAGCGATGAGTCGAAGGGGCGAATGGGTGAAACGCCAAGCACCTCTAAAATACAAAAGCATGGTGGCTTCGACTAGCTCAGCCACCATACACTTAACCCTATTTATCCTGCCTGCATGTTTTCAGCTCCGGGAAGCATTCCTTCCAGTTTCTGCGGATCATGAATTAATACAGGAATATGCTGTGGGCAAATCCAATATTGGTTTCCTTTAAAATCAACCCTTACCAGGGGGACGGTTTGCTCGTCGCGTTGACAAACAAGACAATGTTTTTCGTTGTGGTTTTCCATGATATTATGTATTTATATATTTCAATATTTCGGTGGCAAAGATGAAAAAATAAACAACATAAAAGTAAATGCTCCGCTCTTTTTTCTAATTTTGACCCCCTATGCAATTCAAAGATATTATTGGCCAGGAAGAAGTAAAAGCAAAGTTGTTAAACACCTTTAAAGAGGGACGGGTAGCCCACACCCAGCTTTTTTTAGGCCCTGAAGGAGCAGGCTCTTTACCGCTGGCTATTGCCTTTAGTCAATTTTTAAACTGTAAAAACAAACAGGAAAACGACAGTTGCGGAAAATGCTCATCCTGCGTTAAATATGAAAAATTTTCTCACCCTGACCTACACTTTATCTTTCCCTCCAACAAACCCGAAAAAACCACCGATAACCCCTCATCCGAACTTTATGCAAAGCAGTGGATTGAGTACCTTAAAAAAGTAAAAGGCTACCCGGTTCAAAACGAATGGTATAACTTTTTAAACATCGGAAACAAGCAGGGGAATATTTACGCACGTGATGCCAATAACCTTATAAAAGCATTAAGTTTTAAATCGTTTGAAGCCACCTACAAGGTTGCCATTATCTGGATGGCCGAGCGTATGGATGCAGCACCTGCCAACAAGCTGCTTAAAACCTTTGAAGAACCACCCGAGGATACCCTTATTTTTTTAATTGCCGAACGGTACGAAATGCTTTTACCCACGGTACGCTCCAGGGCGCAACTCGTTAAAGTACCCAAACTTAAGGATGATGTGCTGCGAAATGCTTTAAAACAACAACCTGACATTAACGATTCGCAACTCGACGAAATAGTTGCCAACGCCAACGGAAACTGGAGCAAAGCGCTAATGCTTTCATCGCAAATAGAAGAAGACCAAACCAATTTCGAACAGTTCAGAGAGTGGCTGCTTTTGTGCTATAAATACGATTATCCGGCTCTTTTCTCCTTTGTTCAGAAATTGGCAACCATCGGCCGTGAAAAACAAAAAAGCTTCCTGCAATACGGACTTCAGGTGGTGCACAACAGCATTCAAATTAATGCCAACAACAGCCATTTGATCACCGGCAAACCGAATGAAAAGACCTTTTTTACCGGTTTTGCAAAATACATCAACAAATCCAACCAATACGAATTTTACGAAGCGCTAAACGAAGCGGTTTATCACATCGAACGAAACGCCCATCCTGCTATTTTGTTTGGCGATTTAAGCCTCACGTTAGTGGTATTGCTCAACAAAGGCAGAAAGGCAATTACATAACATGGCAACCATCGAACCTGTTTTCCCCTCAATTTCCGGCAAATAAAAAGCCTTATAAGCAAGATAGAATTTTGCTACCTTTGTCGATTAGAATATAGACAAATCACCATGAACGAATATATAGATAAATCAAACCAAACCATCGATATTACCACTTCCCGGGGATGTTGCATGCCTTCGGATAGTGAAAACAAGAAAAAGATAAACCAGTTGCGATGTTGTAAGTTAAGCTCATTTAACTGGCTCGAAGAGTATAAAAACCCCATCGAAGATGAAGATAATCTTTTCGTGGAAGTTCGTTTCAAAAACGACCATAAAGAGTTTTTTAAACAACCTGCCGACCTGCTTTTAAGTGTTGGCGACGTGGTAGCCGTTGAAGCTGTTTCGGGACATGATATCGGCATTGTTTCGCTTACCGGAGATGCTGTTAACCTGCAAATGAACCGCAAAAGGGTTGACCCGAAAAAATCAGACCTGAAAAAAGTCTATCGCTACGCCCGAACTGCCGATATTGAAAATTGGCTAAAAGCCATTGACATGGAAGATAAAACGATTTTTAAAAGTCGTGAAATAGCCATGAACCTGGGATTGGAGATGAAGATTAACGATGTAGAATATCAGGGCGACAAAACCAAAGCGGTATTTTACTACACGGCCAACGAGCGTGTTGACTTTAGGGAATTGATAAAAAAACTGGCCGAAAACTTCCACATCCGAATCGAGATGCGTCAAATAGGAGTACGCCAGGAAGCAGCCAAACTGGGTGGCATCGGATCGTGTGGCCGCGAACTGTGTTGCTCATCGTGGATTAGCAATTTTAAAAGCGTTTCCACCAACTCGGCAAGAGTACAACAACTATCGCTTAATCCTCAAAAACTGGCAGGACAATGCGGAAAGTTAAAATGCTGCCTTAATTACGAAGTAGATGACTATGCCGATGCCTTAAAAATGTTTCCCGATAACCGCGTGCCGCTGAAATTGAAAAAGGGAATCGCCTTTTATAAAAAAAGCGACGTGTTCAAACAGGTTATGTGGTATGCCTACAAAAACGACCCCAATAATTTAATGGCAATTCATATCGATCAGGTTAAGCACATCATGCAGATGAACAAACAAAACAAATTCCCGGCAGATCTGGAGGCCTTTGCGGTCGAAAAAGAACAAATTGCCAATACCGAAAACAGTAATCTCGATCAACTATCAAGTTATATATAGTTATTAACACAATAATTTTGAACATTTTCCATTTGTAAAAAAGGTTGTCAATCATTCAATATGAAAATTATTATTCAGTCGGTGTTATTTATGGCCGTGATGCTGCTGCTTGCCTCTTGCGGGCAGCACTCCGTTTATAACAAACATGTTGACATTGAAAACGGAAAGTGGTTTAAAGACAACTCGGCACATTTTGAAGTTACCGTTATCGATACTGCTAAACGATACAACTATTTTATCACCATTCGGCACAACACCGATTACCGCTACAGCAACCTCTATCTGTTTCTGACCACGCAGTTTCCCGACAGCACCTATACTCGCGACACGCTGGAATGTGTGTTGGCTGACAACAGCGGAAAATGGTTTGGCAAAGGATGGTCCAACATTAAAGAGGATAATATATTACTGCGTCAAAAACTGAAGTTTCCAATGGCGGGGAAATACAATTTCTACATTCAACAAGCCATGCGGCAGGACACGTTAAAAAATATTTTAAGTGTTGGAATCAATATTTCTGAATCAAAGTAGTTTGAAAGCGTTATGAGCGAAGAAACAACAACAAATAAAAAGAAGTTTTTCAACTATCTGGTAAAATTCTGGATGTTGTATTTTGGATTTGCTGCACTTATCATCCTCTTTTTTTACGGCGTGGCCGACGGGTGGTTTGGTAAGATGCCCACCTTTGAAGAGCTGGAAAACCCCAACAGCAACCTGGCCACCGAAATCTACTCTTCCGACAGCGTTATGCTCGGAACCTTTTTCATCGAAAACCGCTCTAACATTACCTATCAGCATATCTCGCCCAACCTTATCAATGCCCTTTTGGCTATTGAAGACGTGCGGTTTTACGATCATTCGGGCATCGACGAAAAAGCATTGGGAAGGGTTCTGTACGGAGTACTTACAGGCAAAAGCAGAGGGGGTGGAAGCACCATCACGCAGCAGCTTGCCAAAAACCTTTTCCCTCGCGGAAGGCTTTCAAAACCACAACTGGTCATCCGTAAATTTCAAGAGTGGGTAACCGCCGCCAAGCTGGAAAAATACTACTCCAAGGAGGAGATTGTTGCCATGTATCTTAACACCGTTTTCTTCGGCCATAACGCTTATGGCATCAAACAGGCATCGCGCACCTTTTTTGGCAAACCACCCGATTCGCTTAACATCCAGGAAGCAGCACTTATGGCCGGGGTGGTAAATGCTCCTACACGCTATAGCCCAATCTTACATCCTGAAAACGCTGTTAAACGTCGGAATCTGGTCATTGCCCAAATGGCCAAATACAATTTTATTACACAAGCCACTGCCGATTCGATCATGCAGCTGCCATTGGGCGTATCCAAATACAGAAACCTCAACCACAACCAGGGTCTTGCCACCTATTTTAGAGAATACCTGCGAAGTAAAATGAAAAAATGGTGCGCCAACCACTACAAACCCGACGGAACCAATTACAATCTTTATAAAGACGGACTAAAAATTTACACCACCATCGATTCGCGTATGCAGCGTTATGCCGAAGAGGCCGTACGCGAACACCTGAGCAAAAATTTACAACCGGCCTTTTATGAACATTGGAAAGGATACACCTACGCTCCTTTCGTATTTAAAGGCGAACCCGACGAAGTAGCCGAGCAGGTAAACAAAATTATGATGCGCAGCATGCGACGAAGCCAACGGTATAAAAAGCTCCGAAGATCAGGTGTTTCCATGGATTCCATTATGAAATCGTTTAATACCCCTACCGAGATGGAGGTATTTTCATGGAACGGTCCTATCGACACGGTGATGACTCCTTTTGATTCCATTCGCTACAACAAGTTTTTCCTGCATGCCGGTTTGATGTCGATGGAGTCTAAAACAGGATTTGTCAAAGCTTATGTGGGAGGCATCAACTACCGGTTTTTCCAGTTCGACCATGTTACTCAGGGAAAACGGCAGGTAGGCTCTACCTTTAAGCCATTCCTTTATTCGTTGGCCATGCAGGAGGGCGAATTTACACCCTGCACCAAAATCCCCAACATATCGTATAGCGTTGAACTGGGTGACGGCACTTACTGGACACCCCGTAATTCCGACACCAAAAGAGTGGGTGAAGAGGTAACCCTGAAATGGGCGCTTGCCAACTCCAACAACTGGATTTCAGCCTATCTGATCAGCCGTTTTTCACCGCAATCGGTCATACAAATGGCTCGTAAAATGGGAGTAAAATCAAAAATTCCTGCCGTACCCTCCATTGCATTGGGAACTCCCGACCTCTCTCTATATGAAATGGTGGGAGCCATGAACACCCTTTCCAACAGGGGAGTTTACATCAAACCTGTTTTTATTACGAAAATTGAAGACAAAAACGGAAATGTAATCGAACAGTTCGTTCCGGAAAAAACAGAAGCAATGGATGAAGTTACTGCTTATAAAATGATTCAGCTGATGAGAGGGGTCATCGAAAGCGGAACGGGTATCAGACTCAGGTATCGTTATGGCTATACCAACGAAATTGCCGGCAAAACCGGAACAACACAAAACCAATCGGATGGTTGGTTTATGGGGATTACCCCAAAACTTACTACCGGTATCTGGGTTGGTGCCGAAGACCGCTCGGTACATTTTCGCAGTATCCGGTTAGGACAGGGAGCCAACATGGCACTTCCCATTTGGGCTTTATACATGAACAAAGTGTATGCCGACCCGCAACTTAACATTAAACGTACCGATAAGTTTCAACCGCCACTCAAAGATATTTCCATTGAATTTGACTGTGAAAAAGCAAATAAAAAAGCCAACCGGGGAAATACCAATTTTGATGGTGGTGATGAGTTTTAAAGGAATGATCTGGCAGGAGTTCCTCACACTATAATTTCAACAAAAACCGACTGCTTATTTAGAAACTCAATAAACAAGTTTCTGCATCCAACCAAATGTAATGGTTGTTGTCATTAAATTATTAAAACCGGTATTATGAAAAAAATTTATTTTTTAATAACCCTTGTGTTGTCCGTATCGCTGTTAAAAGCGGCTATTGTTGAAAAAAGTTGGATTATTAAACAGCCTGAAATTGTTAAACACGGCAACTATCAAAAAGTAGTTTTCCCCAACACTTTGCAAACAAATCGTGCAGGAGAGCCTTCGCTGCCCTATTTTGCCGTAAGCCTGTTACTACCTCCGGGCGAAACAGCAGTTTCAATAGAGTTTAAAGGCGAAGAAGAAACGGTTATCGAAGGCCGTTTTCAGTTATACCCCTATCAGCCCTCGCGAACCCTGAACGACACTACCAAAGCACCCTTTATAAAAAATGAAAAAGTTTATTCGTCAAACACATCTGTCCTGCCAGCCCTACCGGCAGATTAAAAACTGCCTATTTAAACGGCCATGGGTTTGCCATGTCGGCTTTTACGCCAATTAAATACATTCCCGCCACCGGAAAATTATCTTACTACAAAAAGGTAACCCTTGTTATTCATACTAAAAGATCGCCGGTAGCCGACGAACAACTTAAACAACTGAGAACCAGCACTACAATAAATCATAAAGTATTTAAACTGGCTCAAAACCCCGAAGTACTTAACCTCTATAAAACAATGCGAAGCCGTTCAATGGCCGATTACAGATTACTCATCATCACCGGAACGGATTTTCTAAACAGTTTTGACAGCCTTCGAAATATTTACCTCGAAAGGGGTATAAGGTCTAAAGTATATTCGGTTAACTACATCAACAACAATATTAGCGGGTTGGATTCCCAGGAAAAAATCAGGAATTTCATCATTCAGGAATATCAAAATCACGGCGTGGAACTGGTACTGCTTGGCGGGGATGTGGAGATTATTCCTTACCGCGGCTTTTATTGTTATGTAATTTCAGGAGGTGGTGTTGAAAGCAACGATATACCTGCCGATCTTTACTATTCAGCCTTGGATGGCAACTGGAACGATGACGGCGATAACCACTGGGGAGAACCCGATGAAGACGATTTGTTGCCCGATATTGCCGTTGCCCGCATGCCTTTTAGCAACACCACCGAACTGAACGCACTCATCCACAAAAGTATCTGGTATCAAAACAAACCCGTTTTGGGTGAGTTTACAAAGCCTCTGCTGGCAGGCGAATACTTGTATGCCAACCCTGAAACATGGGGTAGCGATTACTTAAACCTGCTGATAGGTACGCACAGCGATAACGGATACACTACAACAGGCATTCCGCCCAGCTACGACATTGACTCGCTATATGAAAAACATCAAAGCTGGTCGGGAACCACGCTTATCAACCACATTAACCAGGGAAAAGAGTTCGTGCATCACGTAGGACACGCCAATCAAACTTACGTGGCGCATCTTAACAACAGCGACATTACCAATGCCAATTTTTATGCTGTTGACGGCATCACCCACAATTACACTCTTTTTCATACCCATGGCTGCGATTGCGGCGCGTTTGATTATGACGACTGCATCCTGGAACGCATGGTAAACATCGACAATTTTGCCGCCGCCGTTATAGGCAACTCCCGTTACGGCTGGTTCAATGAAGGCCAAACCGAGGGTCCTGCCGCTCACCTGCATCGCGAAACTGTAGATGCCCTGTTCTACGACAGCCTGAACATGCTCGGACGGGCTTTGATGGAAGCAAAAATAGCCACCTCTCCCTGGGTGGAAGCACCGGGACAATGGGAAGAGGGAGCACTTCGCTGGAACTTTTACGACCTGAATGCACTCGGTGATCCGGCCATGTCAATCTGGACTAATGAACCTGTTTCAATCAATGTTACCTGCAATCCTTCCATAACCATTGGTACCGACTCTGTTGCTGTTTATGTTGAATCCAACGGCTCACCGGTAAACAACTTCACATGCAGCATATTAAAAGAAAATACACTACTGGGTTATGGTTTAACCGATTCAACCGGTAATGCCTGGGTAGTTTTCGACACGCTGGTTACGGCTCCGGGTCCCGGAAGACTGGTAGTGGTTGGATATAACTGCTTGCCCGACACCACCGTAGTTAACTTTGTACCTGCGGGAACAGCCTTCTTAGTTTACGCCGGCAACACCATTTCCGACCCTTCGGGTAACAACAACGGAGAAGCTGATTTTGGAGAAGATATTTTACTCAACGTATCACTTACCAACGTCGGAAGCGAGGATGCCCACAATGTCCAATCCATTTTATCCACCCTAAACGGGAATGCAATAATTACTGACGACACTGCCTTTTACGGTATCATTCAGGTTTCAGATACGGTTTTACGAAACGCAGCCTTTGCCTGCACCCTTGCCGACAATATTCCCGATCAGGAATCCATCATCTTTCAGTTGACCGATACTGCAGACGAAGGCTCGTGGCAATCGGATTTTTCGATTGTTATAAACGCTCCGCAGCTTATTGCAGGTTCATTTTCAATCGACGACTCGGCAAACGGTAACAACAACGGCCGGTTAGATCCGGGCGAAACAGCATCGATTGTTATCCCGGTTTCCAATACGGGCCATGCCGGCTGCGATAGTGTTGCAGGAACCATTTCGTTGAACAACCCATGGATAACCGTTGTTAACAGCCAAGTGTTCATTGACACGTTAAGGGCAGGAACCACAAAAAATGCTGCTTTCCCGATTGAAGTTGACCCCGCCACACCACTTGGTACCTCGGTACCGTTTTCCTGCCACTTTTCATCGGGAGCCTATTTTACCGATAAAAATTACTCGCTGTCGGTAGGATTACAAATTGAAGATTTTGAAACGGGCGACTTTTCAAAATTCGAATGGCAACAGGGAGGCGATGCTCCATGGACAATTTCGTCGGAAACCCCTTTTGAAGGAACCTGGTGTGCCAAATCGGGCCCGATAGCTGACAGTCAGCGCAGCGATCTTTTTATAACTTTAACCACCGTGGGTAACGACACCATTCACTTTGCACGCAAAGTATCATCGGAAGATACTTACGATTTTCTTCGGTTTTATGTTGATAATGTACTAAAAGGTGAATGGTCGGGCGAAAAAGACTGGAGCACTGTTTCATATGCTTTAAACGAAGGAGACCACACACTGTTATGGTCATACGAAAAAGATTACAGCATGTCATCCGGAGATGATTGCAGCTGGATTGATAACATTGTTTTTCCGACCACAACGGTAGCTGTAAAAGTTATTAACCAACACTTAAAGAATGAAATTGTTGTTTATCCCAATCCGGGTAACGGGCTGTTTTTCATCAATCTGACCGAACCTGCAAAAGGTAAAATCAATTTGATGGTTTTTAATGCACAGGGAAAAAAGGTTTTGGAAAAAACAATTCCGGCAAATATCAACGCTTACCCGCTTGATCTTTCAAAGGCAGGTAAAGGTCTCTATTTACTCTA
Organism: uncultured Lentimicrobiaceae bacterium; assembly: GCA_964551935.1. Lineage (GTDB taxonomy): Bacteria > Bacteroidota > Bacteroidia > Bacteroidales > F082 > B16-G9. Next base: position 9,212 of record CAZKGB010000041.1, read on the forward strand.
TTTAAAAGGTTCCGGAGCTGTAAATGTAGCCCGTTTAATTGTCAAATAGAATTCCACCGGTATAGAAGCTAAAGAATAAGGCAGAAATTATAGATTATTTTTCCTGTCAACATTAAAAAAATATTGCCGGAATTTTCCGGCAATATTAGCAAATCAAACATCCTACCTTTTGAAATATTTTTAATAGTGATTAAAGAAATAGATTTGTCCCTGATGTGCATTGCCGCCAACCTCTTTATAATGAGCTCCAACAACAACGTAATCGCCACTAATGGCCGCACTTATTCCTAAGTAATCATACTCCTCGCCATCACTTGAGGTTAACTGTGCCTGTGCACTCCAAACTGTTCCACTACGATAAAAGATATAAGCTTTTCCCTGATCAGTAATATTTCCAACATTTTTGTTTCTGGCACCAACAATTACATAATTTCCATCTATACAAACAGTGGTTCCAAAATAATCGTGTGGATTACCATCTGAAGCCGTTAATTGTGCCTGCTCGTCCCAGGCGGTTCCACTACGATAAAAAATATACGCTCCTCCCTGCTCTGAAACCGATCCAACGGTTTTCAATTTTGCACCCACAACAGCATAATCTCCGCTCAACGAAACACTGTTGCCAAAATTGTTATCCGTGTCGCCATCAGATGCTGTTAAATCATCCTGTTCGCTCCAGGTTGTACCACTACGATAAAAAATATAGGCTTTCCCCTGGGATGAATTAGAACCCACATCCTTATCGGGTGCCCCTACAATAGCATAATCTCCGTTTATGTCAACACTATAACCAAAAAGATCAGATGCCGCACCATCGGAAGCTGTTAATCCGGCCTGCTCACTCCAGGAAGTACCTGAACGGTAATAAATATAAGCTTTACCTTGGGATGAATTAGAGCCCACATCTTTAAACAATGCACCAACAATGATATAATCTCCGTCGATTCCCACACTCCACCCAAATTGATCAACGGCAGCACCATCGGATGCAGTTAATATAGCCTCTTCAATCCAGGATGTACCGGCACGATGAAAAATATAGGCTTTTCCCTGAGCAACATTGGAACCCACCTCCTTTGAATAGGCGCCTACAACGGCAAAGTCGCCACTGATGGCAACACTATAGCCGAAATAGTCAGAGGCATCACCATCAGAAGCAGTTAATTGAGACTGTTCATTCCACAAACCGGAATTCCGGATTATTACATAAGCTTCTCCCTGGTGCGAATTACTTCCCACCTCTTTATTGTAAGCCCCAACAATGGCATAATCACCATCTATGTCCGAACTATAGCCGAAATAATCATCGGCAGCACCATCAGAACTACTTGCGCCTTGTGTTTCGAAGGTCGGATTATCGCCCCATCCGCCATTGCTTTTCGACAAGGAGAGCCATTGAGAACCGTTATACCCCTCAAAGTCTTCCAAAGCACTGTTCCATCGTATCATACCTGCCACAGGCGTGGCTGACGATGAGCCTTCCCCTACTTTAATAACTCCGTTCACATCCAGTTCTGCTTGCGGCGTTGAAGTTCCTATGCCTACACTGTCGTATTCGGTATTATATATTTTTGTTTCTGATACGGTCCATCCGCCGCCATTCAAATCTTTGCCGTCAGCCCATGAAGCGTTTCCACTATTATCAGCAGCCAAAACATAACCGGAAGCTTCGTTTCCATCGACATATTGTAATGTTCCGTTAACATCCAGATTGGCATCGGGGCTGGCGGTTCCGATGCCAACTCTGTTTTCAATAACTATCAATGTCGGATCGTTGCTAATGGTTTCTTCCATCATCTCCAGCTCATAAATACTAACATAATTGTTTGATGTACCTTTGTTGTTTACTATGTTTAACCGATAATAACGGTATTTTACCGTATTTGTAAAAGTATAGCTTTTCCATCCGGTAGCCACCCAGTTTTGCCCCGATCTTGTATCAAGAGTGGTCCATGTTGACCCGTCGTTACTACCCAAAAACTGCCATACTGAGGGAGCGTTATCAGTAGTAACCGAGCCATCGTAAAATATTCTGTATTTACCAACACGTTTTTCATTTCCCGATCCCAAATCATATTGTATCCAGGCCGGCAAATTATTGTTGTTACTCCAATAGGTTCCGGCATCACCATCAAAAGCATTGGTAACCGGTTGTCCGGGGTACTCTTCAGCAGCTGTGGCCGAACCTCCCGAGCAAACATTTGACCCGTAAGTACCCGTATAATCAAGCGTTGCAACTTCAAACTTTCCTATCGGGTTGGTGGTACCGATACCCACCGAATAGGTGGTATCGACATACATTTTGCTGTTCGACAAAACCCATTTACTAAGCTGTTCCCAGCTACTGCCCGAATATTGATAAAAAGTGCTGTCGTCGGTAATATAAACCAGCAATCCGGTTGCCGGGGATGAAATAAGATCGCGTTGCGAAGCAGTCATACGAGGTATTAAAAGTCCCGCCGTGGTGGAGCTGATATCAAGCATGGCAGAATTGTCGGCTACAGACCCGTCGGTATTGACAGCAACCTGTGCATTAACGTTTGTAGCAGTCATAAAGGCAATAACAGTAAAAAATACAATAATTGTTTTCATAGTATTAAAATTAAATATTGGGATAAAACTAACAGGTTAACAAGGGGAAGTCAAGCACAAATTAGTAAGCGGGGGATTTCTTGAGGTGTACGATGTGTTTCCATTATTCAACGGCAGGGGAAAGTTTTCTTTTGTTAGCAGCAAAATCCAATTCTTAAAGCATGCCACCACCAATTTAAGGTATCGGAATGTTAAGATAAGATGATGATAAAACCAACAAGAAATTTTACAGCAAATCACCTGTAAC
>CAZKGB010000042.1:0-12044 GCA_964551935.1 uncultured Lentimicrobiaceae bacterium
AATCGTCATCCTCCTCCTCCCCGGCATATTTTTCGGGATAGGGTTTGGCGGGTTGAACCGATGACCAGATTATCCTGTTAAACAGATCATCCTCCCCGGCGTCAATACCTTTTAAGGCCATCTGTTCCGATTCGAGGGCATATCTTTTGGCTTTGCCGCTTAGGGCCGTTACCGGTGGGTTCATCTCGTTGAGAGGGATTTGATTCTTCAACGCAGTGTAGGGCGAAAAATCAGCGTTATCGGTAAACACATCAAACATTGGATTGGCTGTTGCATCCATGATGTTCATGGGTGGTAAACCTAAAATCTGTTCGATGGTTCGTATCATGGATGTTTGATTGTAATCGGTCGAAATAACCTTTCCCGATTTACTGTACGGGCTGATAACCATACCCACCGTGCGATAAGCTGAAACATGATCCCATCCGCTTTGCGAGTCGTCTTCGGTAACAAAAATCACCGTATTTTTCCAGTACTTGCTTTTGGAAAGCGCTTCGATAATTTGCCCCAGAGCAAAATCGTTGTCGGCCACCATAGCTCGCGGAGTAGGATGCTTTGAGGAGGTTCCTGCCGTGTGGTCGTCGGGTAGCGCAATAATGCACAACGCCGGCAAAGCATCATCGTCCATCTTCTCAAAAGTTTTAAGTTCATTGATAAAAGCTTTGGCTCGTAACACATCAGGTACATTGTGGCTGTCGTAACCGGGATAGGTTGGCGACAAAATACCTCTTACCCTTTCGATGGTGGTTTCGTTGACAAACTCAAAAGGTTTCTTTTCAAGAAAACCGTTGTAAATATCTGACCAGGTTTTCTCTCCTTCCCATTGTGGCCTGCAGGCTTCGCCATAAATTCGCACGCTTTTACCGTGGTCCAGCGCATTATCCCACAGGAAGCCCGTTTTAGGGTAAGCCATGGCATCATATAAAACGTGGGTATAGCTTCTGAACCAGGCACGAACGTTTTTCTCGATGTAATCCGTAACGATGGAAGCGTCAGTCCACAGGTGGCCTTCCGAGGAGCACTTGCCCGATGCTTTGTAATTATCGAGCAATACAAAATCATTAACCAGCTTGTGCGCATTGGGTGTAACTTTTTGTCCGAAGGTGCAGAGGTAATCATCACCGTTGCCTTTTTTTAGGTCACCCAGAATTTGGTCATAAGTCCGGTTCTCCTTGATAATATAGATTACGTGTTTAAAAACCGAAGGTTCGCCGATTCGCTCGGGAACAGGAACCGGCTCTACACCCTCACGGGGAAGCAGTTTTAACAAGGCAAGGCGGTTTTGCCGGTTGTTGTCGATTACTGATTTGGTGTAAGCATTTAACTGCTTATTGCCGGGCACCGGAATCACCGAAACCGAAGCCAACATTCGATGTGTATTGTAGGCTCCGGCAGTAGATTTTAACGTATCAAAAGTCCCTTTATAAAAGGTGTGAAAAGCATTGTTGTTATCTTTCACGGTCAGTCGGGCTCCTATCCCTTCGATGTTGGCCACGTACAGCATTTTATCATCCATCAGGCAAATTCCCGCGGGGTAAGCAGCCGTTGGAATAAACCCTGCTACCCGACTCCTTTTAATCTTTGAATTATTAAACAGACGTTTTCCCAGTGAAACTACCGCCAGCGCATTGTCCATTCCATTGGCTACATACAACGTTGCCCCATCATTACTTATGGCCAATCCGTTAGGGGAGTCCCCAAAATAGGGATTGGTTTTTTTGTTGAGACGAACGGAAATGGTTTCTGTTACCTTATCGGTTTTGGTATCAATTACCGAGATGTTATCACTGTTTCCATTGGCAACAAAAACATACGACTGTTGAGCATTACTGATAATATCGTTGGGATGCAGCCCGGTTTTAATGGTATGGATGATTTTTCCTGTTTCAGGATCCATCACGCTAACGGTTCCCGACGACACCGAGCCAAACTGATCTACTTCCCCTTTTTCCCACGGGATACCTGCTGTTGACCTGTCTGTTTTTGCAGGTATCATACCCGACCAGTTGGAAACATACAGTTTTCCGTTGGCCATAACCACACCGTAAGGAGCCAAACCGGAAGGTTTTTTCCATAGAACTTCTCCCGTTTCAATCTTAAATTTCACCACCTCGTCGTTGCCGTTTAAAACAACATAAGCCACCATCGCGCCCTTTTCTTTTTTAACCACCATCTCATTGGGAATGGAGGCTCGAATTCCTTCTTTGGGCTGAAAATTGTAAACCTTCGTTACCCTGGCAGTTTTACCGTCCCACGAAGCCAGCAAAACGTTGTTTCGGGTTCCCCAAAGGAGATACTGTTTATTGTTTTTCGTAAACCACTGAATACCCGAGTAGGTGTTCATCGAATTGGATTTGTCGAATTTCCTCATCACGAACCGGTGAACAATTTTGTTGTTATCGGTATTGATAAACACGATACTATACCTGCCTTCAACAGCAACAGTTTTTTTATCGGGCGAAAGGGCTACGTCCAGCGCATGGTTTTCCAAGGCAGAGTCGCCGAAAAAGAGTTGTGTTCCGGCGGGGGTTAATATCTTGTTGTAAGGCATGGAAAGGATTGAATCCGTTGAAGTGTTTTCAGAAACCTCCTTTTTTACTTTTTGATGGCAGCCAACAAAAGTAAGGGTGCCAAAGGCAACCAGAAAGAATAATATTTTTTTCATAGTCGTATTTTAATGGGCGTATGTTTTACACGCCAATTATTACCATAAGAGTTTTAGCAATAAAATAGACCCCGAATCCCATTAAGCCCAACCCGGCCACTTTGTTAACCCCCGTCAAAAACCTGTCGTTGACAATGGCTTTAATTTTATGAGAGATAAAAACTTTGGTTAGGTCGGTAGCAAAAATGGTGAGTAACGCTACCGAGAAAAAAATCACCAGTTTAGTTTGATGCGCTTTATACGGTGCTGACACACCCATTACAATTCCTGCCCAAAAAAGCCATATAAAAGGGTTGGCAATGTTAAGAAGAAATCCTTTGAAAGGGTAGGTGGCAGGATGCGGGTTTTTTATGTCAAGTTCTTTTTTCTCTTCGCTGGGGGTACGCATGGACTTTTTGCGGAAAATGTAAACCCCAAAAGAGATTAATACAAATCCGCCTACAAAACCCATGGTTTCGGAATTTTCGATGTTTTCGAGAATACTCGTGGCACCCAATAAGGTTAAAATTACCATCAGCGAGTCGCTTAAAAATACGCCAAAAGCCATGAGTGCACCGCGCAACGGACCGCGGTAAAGTGCTGTTTGGATAATACCAAAAAAGGCCGGACCAAATCCAAAGAAAAAACCTATGGACAACCCCAGCAATACTCCCTGTAATACTACCATCACCATTATTTACTGACTTTTACTTTGCCTGATACCATAAATTCCAATTTCTCTATGTCGGTAAATTTCACAATCTGTTCGGTAAAATAACGCCATGCTCCCGAATTATTGGTCAAAAGTAAAATATAATCCTTGCCGTTCTCAACCTGTTTTAAAGTATTCGTTTTTTTTGCCCGGTCTTTCAGCGTTTTTTTAGTCAAAACTTCATCCTTGTTGTAAGGAAGAAACTCATAAAACAGGTTGTTATCAACAATAAGCCGGAAACTATTGTGTTTATTTTGGCGCAATCCTACCAGCCCCGTGTCGGTAAGTAAATAATCCGGTTCATAATTTGAGTTTTCAAATACGAAACAGTTTGCCAGACACAATTGATATTTAAGCGGATTATGATGCGATAAAATTCCGGACAGAGTACCACCATAATATGTTTTATAAAAATCAAGGGGGGGCGGGTTGTTTTGCTGAATATCGTTTTGTTTATCGCTACACATCGAAAGATAACGTTTGCCAGCAATCAGGTACGACCGCATAATTGCCCTTGAAACCGGAATGGTTTTTCCCGTTATCTGGTGATACCGGTTTTTGGTGATATAATATTTTATCTTCCCGGGCCAGGTAACATAGGTTTCGCCGTTCAGCGAGCGGTACCACCATCGCACATACATATCATTATAAGTATGGATTGGAACCTGATTACAAAACAGGTTAAGATACTCTTTCGATTCAACAATCCCGGGAAACTGATAATGCTCACCGAAAGCAGTAATTTTTGCTCGCCGGATAAGATATTGCAAAGTCCTCTCCTGCACAGCAACAGCTTCGTCCAATGTAAAAAGATGTTGTTTGTCCGGTTTCTTCAGACAAACAACACTTTTTAAAATATGATTAATGGTTCCCACTGTAATGTTTAGGACTCGATAGCAGCAATACCCGGAAGTTCTTTTCCTTCGATGTACTCGAGCATGGCTCCTCCACCCGTAGATACATAACTTACTTTATCCTGTAAGTTGTATTTATTGATGGCGGCTACCGAATCGCCCCCGCCTACCAGCGTGTAAGCTCCTTTTTCGGTAGCTTTTACAAGAGACATGGCAACCGCTTTTGTTCCATTTGAAAAGTTCTCCATCTCAAAAACACCCATGGGGCCATTCCATAACAGGGTAGCAGAACTTTCAATCACCCCGGCAAAAGTTTTTTCTGTTTCGGGGCCAATGTCCAATCCCATCCATCCATCAGGGATTTCAGAAACCCGAACAGTTTGGGTATTGGCATCGTTGGCAAATTTATCGGCAATTACGGTGTCTGACGGGAGATAAATAGTAACGCCTAGCTCGTCAGCTTTAACAATGGCCTCGCGTGCTGTTTCAATCAAATCCTCTTCCACCAGCGACGAACCTACCTTGCCGCCCAGTGCTTTGATGAAAGTGAACATCATGCCGCCGCCGATAATCAGATTGTCGACTTTGTCGAGCAGATGGTTGATGATCTCGATTTTCCCGGAAACCTTTGCACCACCTAAAATAGCTGTCAACGGACTTTTACCTTCTTTTATCACCTTGTTAATGCTCTTAATTTCGTTGGCCATTACATAACCAAACATCTTATCGTTTGGAAAAAATTGGGCAATAACGGCGGTGGATGCATGAGCCCTGTGTGCGGTTCCAAAAGCATCGTTTACATAAGTATCGGCAAGCTCCGAAAGTTTTTGAGCAAACGTTTCATCACCTTTGGTCTCCTCTTTATAAAAACGAAGGTTTTCGAGTAACAACACCTGTCCGGGTTGTAAGGCAGCCGCTTTTTCTTTGGCCTGTGCACCTATGCAGTCATCGGCAAACTGCACTTCGGTATCAAGTTTTGCAGAAAGGTCGCTTACCAAATGTTTTAACGAAAACTTATCTTCCGGTCCGTTTTTAGGCCTTCCCAAATGCGACATTAAAATAACGGCACCTCCCTCCTGACGAATTTTTTGAATGGTAGGAATGGCTGCCCGGATTCTGGTGTCATCGGTAATTTCAAATTGATCGTTTAATGGCACGTTAAAGTCAACGCGGACAAGCACCTTTTTTCCGTGAAAATTATAATTATCAATTGTTTTCATGAAACTGTATTTTTTGAGTTATTTGAGACAAAGGTAAGAAATAGCCCCCGACTTTACGGTGTAAACTTTAAATAATCTGTTTCCCTCTTTTGGAAGTGCAAATTGGCTTTTGAAATTATATTTTTTGACGATTTAAATCGTTTGAGAAATCTTTATTCACAATGTAGTTGTAGATAAATAACTTTTTAACGGTATCCTTTGTTTCATTATTTTCAATAATATTGTCAAAAATAGTTATCCATGATTCGATTTTCACTTTCAGCGTTATTTGTATTGTTGCTGTTGTCGGCATCAGGCCAAACCTTTCATGATATTCAGGCAGGTTTAACCGGTGTGAGCGAAAGTGCCAGTAACTGGATTGACTACGACGATGATGGTGATTTGGATGTAATGGTTACCGGTGAGTTTTATACCTCCAATGGACATTATGTAAAAACAAAATTTTACCGTAACGAAAGGCATAACAGGTTTAAAGAGGTTTATTCGCCGGTTGCCAATGTGTATCGTGGCGACTTTAGCTGGGCCGATTATAATCTGGATGGCAAGCCTGATTTGTTTGTGATTGGTGAAGAAACTTCGGGTAAATACATAGCCAAACTATATAAAAACAGCAACCGTACCCAACAATTTATTCCTGTTAGTACAACTATTCCGGGTGTGGTTGACGGCAGTGTTGATTGGGGTGATTATGACGGTGATGGTGACCCCGATTTGCTTATCACGGGAGAAACAACCAAAGGATTGATCAGTAGCATTTACAAAAACAATCGAAACAACAAATTTGTAAAAGTTAAAAGCGGATTTCCCGGATTGCATTTTGGAACGGGCAAATTTGCCGATTACGACAACGATGGTGATTTGGATGTTATCCTGAGCGGCAGCGACAGTGAGGGCAATGTTATCACCGAGATTTATATGAATAAAGAAGGGAAATTTGTTAAAACCGGTATGGGAATCGTTCCATTAAAAATGAGCGATATCGCCTGGGGCGATTACGACAACGATGGCGATGAAGATTTTATCATCAACGGTGAAACGCGCGACGGCAGGTTTCAAACACGACTATACAACAACGATGGAAATCTTTACTTTAATGCCGTTTTCTCTGACTTTGTGGCTGTCCGGTCGGGGTCGGTTGACTGGGGAGATTTTGACCACGATGGCGATTTGGATTTGCTGCTTACCGGTGAATCGTACAACGGCCCGGTGTCAAAAATTTACCGCAACGACCGAAAAGGGGTATTTACCGATATCCATGCCCAGTTAATCGGACTCTATCTTAGCGATGGCCATTTTGGCGATTACGACAACGACGGCGATTTGGATGTAATTATTTCCGGCATGTCGCACGACTACCGTTTTATCAGCAGGATATATCGCAACGATCCGGTTAAAAGGAAAGCAGCGGCTAAAAAGGAGGCCATTTCCAGTATTTACGACAGCAAATATTACAACTACGAGCGTGCCAGCCGCGTTTGGTATTTTGTTTACTCGTCAGGCTACTTCGACATGGATGGCGATGGAAAGAAAGAGTACAATGCTTTTGTAAGCACGATTAAAAAACCTACGAAAGAGTACGAAATGGAACAGGCTTTCAGAGCCTATATTATTAAAAACTATCCGCAATGGCCCATCATTGACCAGGGCAATATTATCCAAAACGGATTTGTAAAACTCGATGAAGCTAAAAAATCAAGAAAAATTATTGTCAGCAAATACAAAGGTTCGGGCTTTAACGTTTATTCCGTTGACTGGTAGAAAAATAATCCTGATTACTTTTTCTCGCACAATTCCGTGAGCACACCAAAAGTGGATTTGGGGTGTAAAAACGCGATGTTGAGCCCTTCGGCTCCCGAACGGGGTTTCTTGTCAATAAGCCTGATTCCTTTTTCGGCTGCTTCTTCCAGAGCCTGGTCAACACCATCTACAGCAAACGCGAGATGATGGATCCCTTCGCCCCGTTTTTCAATAAACTTAGCCACCGGACTTTCCGGGTCGGTGGGTTCCAACAATTCCAACTTTGTTTGGCCTGCCTTAAAAAAAGCGGTCTTTACTTTTTGGTCGGCCACCTCTTCGATGGCATAACATTGTAGCCCTAAAACTTTTTCGTAATAAGGAATGGCCTCGTCAAGGCTTTTAACGGCAATGCCGATATGTTCGATATGGGAAAGATTCATTTTGCAATAATATGATTTTCAACAATTATGTTTAATAAAACCATCCGGTAAATAAACTATTTCTCAGGTTTCAACTCCAATACAGAACCGTTTTTAACTTTGGCTGCATCGGTAACCAACGTACGGTATTTACCGGTAACAAACATTTTAGCCTGGTCGTCGTAGTGCGGACTCATAAAATTACCCGACTGTCCGGTAGGAAGAATGGTTAACTTGGTGGTTGGGTTGGCCATGTCAATTAAAAAGCGCAAGGCCGGGCCCGATTTTACCGTATAAGTACCGGATACATTGTAATTAAAAGCTTCTTTGTCGATTACTTCGTTCGTACCTCCTATTTCAAAAGGCCCCACGTTAAAAATTTTATCGAACGGTTCTTTACGGCCGATGGGATGGATATGGGTTAAAACATGGACTTTACCCCATCGCCATTTCGACACGTCATCACCAAGTTGCTGTTGCAACGAGGTTATGGCTTCATCCAATCCCATGCGGAAAGCATCGGTACGGGTCTCTTTTTCAGGGGTATTGATGTTGTCCCACCAAATACAATCGGGGTTGGTAAACAGCCGCTCTAAGGAGGAGCGCACTAAATTGGAACTCACCAACTTTTTAAAACTTTTTTCACCCAGTTCATCGGCCATGGCCTGTTCAAGGACGTAGTAAAGCATTTTGGTATAAATGGTAACACCGATATTGTTTACATCCGATTTTCCATCCCAATGTTGTAACGCCTTAATGGCTTGCGCATATACCGCATTTTTACTGGCAAATTTATCGGCGCCAACCTGATTAAGCACCAATTTTACAATCATGGCATCACGCTGCGAATAGTTGTCGAGATGAATTCTTTCCATCTCCTCAGGACTCCATTTATTTTGTGAATTTAGCAACTGTTTAGCTCTGGAGGCGCGATACCCCGGTGAATAGTAACCCGGATAAATTTCGCCATCTACTGCAGGAGGTTGGTCGTTGGATGTTTCCAGCATGCCGTCCTCGGGATTTTCCGACTGCGGGTTTAGCTCGAACGGATAAAATCCCAACACTTCGTCTTTGCCGGAAGCTCCATCCAGTACAGTGGAAGGATTAATATAGGGTTGCCGTTTAGGGAGCCTTCCCGAAGCCCACCAGGCAATGTTGTCATCGGTATCGGCATATAAAACATTCAGTCCCAGCATATCAATTAACGAGCATCCTTTTTTAAACTCATTCATACTTTGTGCATTATTAATGTAATACAACGCCTGAATTACGGTTCCGTCCAAATGTTGGAGTGCCCACCAAAGGGCAATGGGCTGTTTATCCGGCTGAACCATATTCGGGAAGGCTTCGTTCATTACCGGCCCGTGCCGGGTAACTTTAATATTATAGGTAACATCTTCAGCTCCTTTTACTTTAATGGTTTCTTTTTCTACTGTCATATCCTGCCAATGGTTATTTTCCCACACCTGATTGCTGTTGTCAGGGTTCAGTTTTTCTTTATAGAGGTCCATGTTATCGAACGGGAAAATGGTTACTCCCCAGGCATGTTGTCCGGTGTTTCCTACCACGGCGTAAGGCACTCCGGCAAGATAATAGCCCGAAATCATCTGTCCCGGATAATTAATCACGGCTTCGTACCAAACTGCCGGTTGCGCGTAGGCTATATGGGTATCGTTGGCTAAAATAGGATGACCTGATTTTGAACGGTCTTTATTCACAACCCAGTTATTGGACCCCTCCCAAATGGGAATGGGGATGTACTCTTGAAATTCTTTAAAGTCGGGAAACAGTTCCGAAAGCGGGTCTTGGTGTTGGTGCATGGCTGAAACAGCCGTTGAGTCAAGATTAAAAAATTTAAGATATTTTTCACCCAGTCTGTTTTTAATTTCAGCAACAGCAGGATCCTGCGTTAATGCCGATGTAAAGGTAAATGCCATGTATCCGATGGTGGCGTACACATCCTGAATGGTAAAATGTTCCGGTTTGAAATCCATCAGCGTAAACTCGATGGGAAAGTCGCCTTTATCAACAAAGGCGTTCACGCCTTCAAGATAGGCTCTTGTATCTTTTTGCCACTGTTTGTCGTTGGTTTTAAAAAACAGACCGGTAGCTTTATCGGCCATTTTATACAATTGCAGGTTGCGAAGTTTTTTATCTGTCGCAACCAAATCTTTTCCTAAAATTTCGGAGAGGGTCCCTCCGGCAACCCGCCGAATCATCTCCATCTGAAACAACCTGTCCTGCGCATGAACATAACCAAGAGCCAGGTAGGCATCGTGGGCATCAGTGGCGTTAATATGAGGTACGCCATACTCATCAAAGGTGACTTTAACCGGCTGGTGAAGCCCTTTAATGGTTAGGTTTCCTGAATAATCGGGCGCAGTACTATTAAGCCAAAGATAAACACCTCCTGCCACAACCATGACAAAAATGATTATGGCAATAACAAAACGTTTTAGGAATTTTATGATAATGGTTTTTAAGATTAAGAATCAAAGATATAAACTATTTTCATTCGACAATTTTTCACTGTGATTTATCGAGATGGAGTTTTACAGAGCACGAATTAAATATCTTAACCTGATTTTCAGGCCATGTTATCGTAATAACTTTTTGAATAATAACAACAAAAGCCCCGTATTGGGGCTTTTGTTGTTTAGATCAATGAATATTTTAATACCCCGGATTTTGTACCAAATTGGGGTTTACATCAATTTGAGCCTGAGGAATGGGCCAAATGGTAGTGTAGTCGGGCGATACATCGGGTTTTTCCCAACGGGCATCGTTGTAAACACCAAAACGAATCATATCGGTACGACGATGACCTTCTGCAAACAGTTCGCGGGCTCTTTCGTCCAGCAATGTTTCCATGGTGATTTCTGTAAGAGGAGTAGCTCCGGCACGTGCTCTTACCTGATTTACATAGTCAAGTGCACTTCCGGCATCACCGGCTCTCAACCTGAGTTCTGCTTTCATCAGCAAAATATCGGCGTATCTAAAAATGGGTACATCGTTGCTGGTGTAACGGTCGCTTCCCACAATAAAGGGATATTTGGCAACTCTTGCTCCGGCCTGACGCAAGCATTTTGGTTCGAGCATGTTAATGTGAGGAGTCAGGTTTAACGGTGCACCGTCAGGATCACGATAAGTCGGATCTTGCGGGTTGAATTTTTCGTAACTCGGGTCTTCTACATTTGTACCGTCATCAAAATACTGGAAGCCGAATAAGATACTTTTTCTTCTTATGTCGTTGGTGTCGGAGTCAAACAGGTGAAAAAATGATTCCTGAGCACTAATACCATTCCAACAGTTGTCTTCAAACTTATATTTATCAGCTAAATTGTAATGAAGTGTGAAAAGGTGTATTTCAAATGCAGCAGCATCAACCTTGTCAAAATGCAACCCGAAGATGTATTCGGGAGAGGCGGTAGCATCTTCTTCAAAATTTGAAAAGAAGTCGCCGGCAAGGCTATACCCACCCGACATTACCGTATCAATAGCAGCTTCGGCTTTCTCCCATTGAGGAGTTCCGGTATAAACTTCCGCATTAATATAAAGTTCGGCTAAAATTGTTTGAGCAACATAGTAGTTAACGCGCCCAAAATATTCAAGGCCGGTATTTTTTGATAAAGCGGGCATAATCTCCTTCAGTTCGCTTTCAATAAAATCGTACACTTCTTTGCGTGTATTGGTAGCCGGCTTGTAGTCTGAGGGAACATCAAATTTGTCCACAATAGGTACATTGCCGTAAATATCAACCAACCACCAGTAATAAAGTGCCCGTAGCCCTCTCAGTTCGGCAATAGCCGGTTTAGGGTCTACATTTTCAAGGGTTTGAAAAGTGTAGATAAGTCGGTTACAGGTATTGATACCATAATAGAGCACATTCCACCATCTTGAGATATAAGCTTCCTGGGGTGTCCACTCATGACGATGATATCTAATCCATTCACCACCATCGTACCAGTCGCCACCACGTTGTGGAACAACACATAAATCGGTGCCGGCTTCCATGCCCACAATACCATATTTGTGACCAATTAATTGATAAAGGTTTGTGTAAGCAACTCCAAGCCCATAAATTAAGTTATCAGGGTCGCTGAATAGTTTGTCGCCGTTTAAGTCGGAATAGACCCTTTCGTCGAGTTTGGTACACGACTGGCTAAACCCTCCAATCAGGACGACAACCAATAATATCTGAAAAGTAATTCTTATCTTTTTCATTTTATTTCTGTTTTAATAATTTAGAAATTAACGTTAACACCAAAGGTGAAACTGCGAGTTGTAAAATAGGTGTTTTCCCTGTCGAGTCCCGGTGCTAACGGGTTGTTGTTGTCATAAGCATCACCGTAACGAACTTCGGGGCTTACGCCCGTGTACCCTGTTATGGTAAAGAGGTTCTGTCCGGAAATAAAGACCCTGACTTTACTGATATAATCACTGTTAGGGAATAAGAAA
>CAZKGB010000043.1:0-11755 GCA_964551935.1 uncultured Lentimicrobiaceae bacterium
AGGGTAATCGGTAGAGCCACCATTAAAAAGGGCGTTCAAATCAACCGTAATCGGTGAATGAACCGTTTTGTTGTCTAACATCCCGGCCACATCAGCCAGTGTTTTAAACCCGAAAACCGACAGGCCTTCAACAATGGCTGCTTCGGAGGCGTTTACTTCGGGAAGAATGATTCCTTTAAAACCGGCATTTTTGGCGTTAAGGGCAATGGGCAACGCCCCTTTTATCGGGTTAATACTACCATCGAGCGAAAGCTCTCCCATGATGAGGTATTCACTAAGATGCTCGGCGGAAATTTGTTTCGACGCGGCCAGAATACCGATGGCAATGGGCAGATCATAAGCGGAGCCCTCTTTTTTTACATCGGCCGGTGTCATGCTGATTACCACCTTGTTGTGAGGGTACCTGAACCCCGAATTCCAAATGGCGGAGAAGACCCGTTGGTTGCTCTCTTTCACGGCGTTATCGGGTAACCCCACAAGACTAAAGCCGGTTCCCTTGCCAACACTTACCTCAACGGTAATAAGCATGGAATCGATTCCCTGAAGGGCACTGCCAAAAGTTTTAACCAACATAATAAATTTAATATGCGATAAGTAACAAAGATAGGAAAAATCTTTTTCAAGATTATGTTTGCCAGATGTTTGCTAAAGGAGATGGTTAAAAAGCTTATTCGGCGAACACCAAATTAATAAAAGTGTAAACCGGTGAACACCCTTTCCACTACTAAAGAGAGATAGAATTTCCTGGATTTCAGAACACAAATTAAGAGCCTACCCGAATTTACAATTTTAACAGCTTTTTTACCAACACTTTACTGCTACATTTTACTTTAACAAAACGGAGTCCGGCTTCAGGCAGGTTATCATCTATTGTAAACGAAAACCTGTTGACTCCCTCCTGTGACAATCCTTTAAACAGCGTTTGAACCTTTTTTCCGGTTGCATCGTGAAGAGTAATAACCAGTTCCCCTACGGACATGAAATTAATTCTCAGATTTATTTTGTTGGTAAACGGATTGGGAGAAACAATAATATTTGACATCTCACAGTTTATTCCCTTAGAATTTTCGATACCAAGAGCTGCTGAATCCAGCAAAACAACGGCACTCACAGGAGAAACCTCAATTTCATCGGATTCAACAGCCTGATAAGTCAAATGGCCGTTATAAATTGCCTCCGAATCGATAACCCCACCATCTACAGGAATGATTTGATAGTATTTTTTATCAATAAAACAGGTTTTACTTTTTACCGAAGATGGATTTACAATCACTAGGCCATTTTCAAAAGCTCTGGTAAACAAGGTATCGTCAGACATTTCAAAGCTGTCAATCGCACTGCCCAGGTTAATCTCGTATTCGGGATAATACTGCAACGTGTTAAGAAGTGCATAGTCAGAAAGCGAGAGTGCTGTATTTTCGTTTGCCACCAACAAAAAGCTTGCAACCGAAAACATTCGTGCTTGCATATCGGATGAGAGACCGGGCTTTTTAACCACCAGCACAAGTTTACTGTTTACGTTGTGGTTGTTTAAACAGTTTATGGCTGCCAGCCATCGGTTAAGTCCCTTATAATGGCCATCGTGAATATCATAAGCAAAATCTTCCCACATTCCGCCATCGGTAAACGAAAGACTTGAATCGGCGCCGTTACCGGAATGAAGCCCGTTAAAAATCACCGTATTATCAGGCAGTTGCGATTTAATATATTGTAACGCACTGTATCTTCCGTCCCGCCATGTTTCATCGGAATAATCGTAAGGCATGTTACCTTCCACGGCGCTTTCCCCCAATTTATGGCCGGCAGAGTCGATAAACAACCCATCGTAACTAAATGCAATTACTTGTCCCGAAGCGGTTATTGCATAGTAATTTACCCAATGATGTTGAGCTAGTGAATCAGCCGGGTCAACAAAATCGTTGCCATCCATTAACCATGA
Source organism: uncultured Lentimicrobiaceae bacterium (assembly GCA_964551935.1). Taxonomy (GTDB): domain Bacteria; phylum Bacteroidota; class Bacteroidia; order Bacteroidales; family F082; genus B16-G9. The sequence continues at coordinate 1,940 of CAZKGB010000043.1, forward strand.
ACCCCAAATCGTTAATATACGCGTAGTGCTGTCCTGTATCAAGCTGTCGCTATGACAAAACATATTTTCATTCGCATCAATAAATTCCCAGTCAAACTGTTCAAAGTTTTCCCATGTTCCCTGTATCGACCGGTAAAGTAACAACACCGGCCCGTTGACTTTATTCCTGATTTCTTCGGACAAGTACGGAGTAATAAGATACTGGAAATGGGTATTAATAAAATCCATCTGAGCATCGCTAATGCTATACGAAACTCTTACCCCGCGAATTATTTGCTGAGAATACAAAGAGTGGTAAAGCGTAACAATAAGGATAAAAGCTATTAATCGTTTCATAAAAACGTAAGTTATTGGTTCATTTATATACCGCATTAATCCGGATTTACCCTACCATACAAACTGCATAGCTCTAATTATCACAATGTTATACATATTAAAATTTGATGTAGATTACGATTACTGCTTTGCAGGGTTTTTAGCGGCAATCCGGCAGTGTAATCCTTCCATATTGATAGCGACGGTGTTTTGCCGATGAGCAGAAATATCAGCGAGCGAACTGAAAGGGTTAGGTCTTCATAGGCGGTGGCCATTATCGACAGGTTACCCTCTTTTAAACAGATGCATTCATACTAAAAATAAACGTTTTATAAATTAATCGGCGCATCATACCCGTCCTGTTACAGGGCAAATATCATCTAACTTTCGTATTGTTACTTTTCCTGCTTTTCTTCGAGTCCGACTCTTTAGATAACCCCAGGTCGGAAACCAGCAAACTTTGTAATCTCGCCGGTAAAATATTATACTTTATCTCCCCCTTCACGCTATAGGAGATGTTACCGGTTTCTTCGGAAACCAAAATGGCGATGGCATCCGAGATTTCAGTAATCCCCACGGCGGCACGGTGACGAAGGCCTGCCGTTAGCTTTAAATGCTTTTTAGTAACAGGTAAGATACAAGCCGCTGCATGGATACGATTGTTGGTGATAATCATGGCACCATCGTGCAGCGGACTGTTTTTAAAAAAGATGTTCTCAATCAGAGCAACCGAAATAACACCATCAATGATCTGTCCCGACTCAGCATATTGCTGCAGTTCGTTTTGGCGGGTTATCACAATTAAGGCTCCCTGTTTAATTTCACTCATCCTGTTACAGGCAACCACAATCGGGTCGATATTAATCTCATAGGTATCTTGAAAAAAGTTTTTCATGAACCCCAGCTTTTTACTGTACTTCTCCCAAAACGATGTGGTTCCGAGTGTAAAAAGAAACTCCCTGATCTCGGGCTGAAAGATGATAATCAAAGCAATAAAACCTCCACTGATAAAGGCCCCGAGTATTTCGGTTAACATGGTCATCTGGAGGGCATTTACCACTTTCCATATTAAAAACACCGCCACAATACCAATTAAAATATTGGTTGCGGCAGTTCCCTTTAACAATTTATAAGTAGTGTAAAGCAGGGCTGCCACCAAAATGATGTCCACCAGATCGTACCAGCGAAAGTCGATGAAATCGAGAAACAATAATTCCAAGGGTTCAGATTTTGGTCAAAAATAACAAATTAAATCGATTAATAATAAAATACTCATCTGTTTCGATTCGTGATTATTAAACTACCCTGTTATCCATTTCCAAAACCGGTTAAGGCAACAAACTCATCATACACACAAACCATAACTAAAAGTATAAACTGATAACGTCTTCTCAATTAATAAATTCTAACAATTGATTAAACGCTGCTTTTTTATTTCATTACAAACCCCAAAACCAAATAAAGCACAGCAGTTAATGCGCCCATTAACAGGGCATAAGGAAGCTGGGTTTTAACATGGTCGATATGGTCGGAAGCGGAGGCCATTGACGAGATAATGGTTGTATCCGAAATGGGAGAGCAATGATCGCCAAACACGCCACCACCTAACGTGGCCGCTATTATTAAATAGAGGTTCACGCCATGGATTTCGGCCATGGGAACCACGATAGAAATCATAATGGCAAAAGTCCCCCAGGAGGTTCCCGTTGAAAACGCAATAAAAGAAGCCACCACAAAAATAAGAGCGGGCAAAAACTGTGGGGCTATTAATCCTTCGGTAAAATGAGCCACATAATCGCCTGTACCAAGATTGTTGCAAACATCGCTTATTGAAAATGCCAGCATCATAAGCAGTGCCAGCGGCATCAACTCACCAATTCCTTTCATGATGAGATCAACCATTTTTTTCGTCTTCATAATACCCTGCGCACGGTAAAGTATCATGGCAACAACCAGCGATGCGGTTACCGAGTACAAAACGGCTGCTGAACCCGACCCTTTTCCTATCGCCTTTACCAGATGGTCAAACAAATCTGAAAAGTGTTCAACTTCTCCCCAGCCGGTATAAATCAGGGTTACAGGCATCATAAAAACCATCACCATCAAGGGAAGAACCATATTTACACTTCTGGGAGCAATACCCTTTTTCATCTCCATGGAGGTTATCTCATCCGATATTAACGGCTTCGCATCATCGTTATGAACTTTTCCCGTATCACGAGTACGTTTTTCGGCGGCAGCCATCGGCCCAAAGTCCTTTTTAGTAACAATAACCAATGTTACCATCAAAATGGTAAGCATAGGATAAAAGTTCAGTGCCAGTGCCGAAGCCATAACAGGCAACGGATTTTCGATGCCTTGCGTAATTAGCAACCCCATAATAAAAGCACCCCAGGCATTGATGGGAATTAATATGGAAGAGGGCGCCGAGGTGGCATCGGCAATGTAGGCCAGTTTTTCACGGGGAATTTTCAGCTTATCAAAAACAGGCCGGTAAAGCGTTCCCACCGTTAGCGAGCTGATGCTGGTTTCAATAAACAACAACATCCCCGTCAACTGGGCAAAAAGCTGAACAACCACCCTGCTCCTGCCTCCCCGCTTCGAGTCAAGGCGGGTCAGTATCCGGTTCATCCTGATGATAAAACCCTGAACGCCTCCCGAATACTGTATAAACATCAGCAACGAACCTACCAGTGCGCTAAACATGATGGTTCGCGTGTTGCCCGCCGATTTAAAAACATTGACAAACCCCTCCAGGGTGGCGATGGTTCCATCAAGTAAATTCCAATCGTTAATAATGAGCCATCCCAGCCAAATACCGGCTATCAACGAAACATAAACCTGCTTGGTTCGCAACGCCAAAATAATGGCTATCACCGGGGGAAGGATGGAAAGAAAGCCGTAATGATCCATACTTAAACAGGTTGCTGTAATTTTTATTCCGGAGGCTAAAATAGTAATAACCGTTGTTTGTTACCCGCCACGGCAAAATATTTATTCACTTGTTGTATTTTAGCATCCTGACGTAATCGAAACTTTTTTCATAAATTGACCTTAAAAAAAGTCTTAAAATCATATGAAGCGATTTTTTTTCCTCATCATAGTTTTTGCCACCGCCTCCTCTGTTATGGCACAATTCAGGCCATTAAGAAAACAAAAACACAACGTAAACAGGGCGGTAAAACAAATTGCTGCCGCTCCCGACTTTAAAACGGCAGGTTTTGCTTTTCTGGCGCAAGATGTCAACAGCGGTGAAATCATTTCGGAATACAACCCCGACATGGCGTTGTGTCCTGCCTCCACCCTGAAACTATTGACAACGGCTACTGCACTGGAACTTCTAACCCCTGATTATCGCTACACAACCATCCTGAAATATTCGGGAAAAATCGACACCACCCGGCATCTGTTAAACGGCAATCTTATTATTAAAGGTGGCGGTGACCCCACCCTCGGATCAAGCTATTTCGACCAGACCAGATCGAAACAATTTTTACATCAGTGGAAAGAGGCGGTTAATAAATTGGAAATCGACTCCGTTACCGGTTCCGTTATTGCCGATGCCGGCGTATTTAGTAATGAAATTGTTCCCCCTTCGTGGTCGTGGCAAAACATGGGCAACTATTTTGGTGCCGGCCCGTGTGGGCTGACCATTGAGGACAACACCTATGCTGTTTATTTCAATACAGGCAGTAATGTGGGGGATACGGCTCAGCCGGTTAAAGTCTCGCCAACCATCCCGGGCCTTACCATTGAATCATATGTTACGGCCGATTCCATTAATTGGGACAATTCCTGCATATTTGGTGCACCTTATTGCAACACGAGGATTGTTGCCGGAAAACTACCGGCAGGCAGAAGTCTGTTTAGGGTAAAAGGTTCCATGCCGGACCCTGCCTATATTGCCGCCTGGCAACTCGACTCAGCGCTAAACGCCGAAGGAATCAGGATAGCGGGAAAGCCGACAACCTTTCGGAGGCTTAAAAAAAAGGGACATTCTCTCCTTTTTCGAGGCACGCCTGTTGACACCATACTTTCTCCTCCCCTTTCTCAAATTATTGCACAAACCAACATTCACAGCATCAACCTCTTTGCCGAGCATAGTGCCCTCAGTGCCGGCCTGGCGTTGGGATCAATACCCGAAACAACCGTCGCCATGGACTCCATCATCAGTTTCTGGTTTACCAAAGGAATGGATACGGAAGGCATGCGATTGACCGATGGAAGCGGCCTTTCGCAGTACGATGTTATCACTCCGCGACAAATGGTTTTCCTGCTTACCTACATGAAAAACCAGAGCCAATGGTTTAATACCTACTATCAATCTTTTGCCGTAGGCGGCGAATCAGGCACCCTGGAAGATATGTTTTTTAATAGTGTTGCTCGTGGTAATATTCATGCAAAAAGCGGTACTATCGACGGAGTTAAAGCTTACAGCGGTTACGTTACTTCAAAATCGGGAAGACAAATAGCGTTTTCTATTATGGTAAACCATTTTAGCGATTCATCGCGTGAAGCCAAAGCAAAGCTTGAATATTTAATGACGGCTTTAGCAAAGTTTAACCGATAAAATCTATTGGACACCCCGGTATCTAAAGAAAAGTGGATAGAACGTAGCAGTAAATCCCGGACCGGCAGGTAAATTCTAAATTGTTAAATTCTAAACAGGTTTCGATTTTTCAATTATTGCGATTGGTGATTTCTTGCCAAAGAATACGCGAATATTAATAAATTTATAAATACCTGCACTCATTAAACACAGTCGCTTGACAAAACAACTCATTTATTATCATTTTAATTGTGTTGATTGAAATTATTTGCTAATCACCATCCCGTTGACATATTTTTGAAAAAACAAATCAATCTTATTGACCATAGGGAATTGAATTATGAAATTGAAAATAATGCGTTTTAAAATATAAAATGCTGCCTATTCAACCTGCTATTGTAGATATTATATTAACTAACATAAATCTTAAAAAAATGAAAAAAGTTATTTTCCAAAATCCGGTTATCATTTTATTACTAATCACTTTTTTTGCTTTGCAAGCATGCAATAAAAGCGGAGACCTGCCCAATTCACACGACCTGCCTGAAGACCAACCCTTCGACACCATTCATTTTGTATATGTTGAAGGCGGAACCTTTACAATGGGTTGTACACAAGAACAAGGAAACGAATGTTATACGGATGAAGTTCCTGCACACGAGGTAACACTTAACAATTATTGGATTGGAAAATATGAGATTACCAATGCCCAATACTGTTATTTTTTAAATGATATCGAATGCCCTCAAAGCGGCATCGTAAACGGTAAAAAGTATTTTGCCTATTCAAACGACGTATGGGCATTGATTAAATTTACCGGAGGAAAGTTTATACCATTACAAGGACATGGAGACGAGCCGGTTAGAGCTGTAACATGGGTTGGTGCGGATGCCTTTGCCACATGGGCAGGAGGACGGCTCCCTACCGAAGCCGAATGGGAATATGCTGCCAGAGGAGGAAAAAACAGCAACCATTACATTTACAGCGGAAGCGACCTCCTTGTAGAGGTGGGATGGTTTTATGATAATGCTTCTTCGCAAGGACATGCATACCCCCTTGCCATAGGCTTGAAAAATCCAAATGAGCTGGGATTATACGACATGAGCGGCAATGTTTGGGAATGGTGTAACGACTGGTACGACAGCGAATACTACAAGGCCAGCCCTAATATCAACCCTCAAGGACCCCTTGAGGGAACAGTAAAAGTATTAAGAGGCGGTGCGTGGGATATGGTTGCCGGTGAAGCCAGAGTATCGGCAAGAGACGGAGCACTGCTTTATGACGTAAACGAGGAAGGATTTAGAATAGTTAAAGACGCAACAAACTAACATTCAATACAAAAAACGAGTAAAAACAGATCCGGTTGTCGGGTGGTTACTATTGCATGGCATCACCTTCAATGCCGGATTATTATTCAGGCTGTTTACCGTTATCCAAAACCCGAAAACTGTTACTGCCCTATGGTTCGGTAATATAACACACTTAACAAGAGTCGGGTTACGAGTACTATTTGTCAGGTTACTGCTTTTTCCATTAATTTCAAACGATTTTCGGCCGCACTAAAATGTGCGTGTATACCTATCGGCAAAGTTATTATCGTGTCGATATGGCCAAAGGGAAAACCATACGAAACCGGCATCTTCAACGGTGAGAACAGATCAGCAATGGCCTGTTTCAAAGTCAGGCGAGGTTCATCATTTATGTTGCACTCGTTAAAAACACCAAAAACAATTCCAGCGGCCTTTTTCAGATTGGTAGCCTGCAGCATGTGTACCAGCATCTTGTCGACACGGTAGGTTTTTTCTTCAATCTCTTCAAGAAAAACAATTTTGTTTTCAAAATCGGGTTCAAAACCGCTGCCAATCATCGAAGCAAGTACACTAATGTTACCTCCCACCAACTTACCGGAGGCTCTTCCCTTGTTAATGGTGTAACGGTCAAACTCCGGGTTCTCTTCTGTACCCGGCTCCCGCTGATAGGGATACTTGTAATGGTTTTTGGGATTCATCACCACCTTATTAAACGAGTTCCACACAAAATCGTTGAAGGGGGAAATTCCCAGCGGGCCGTGAAAAGTTACCAACCCCGTGCGCTCGTGAATGGCATTTAAAAAAGCGGTAATGTCGCTATACCCCATAAAAATTTTCGGATTGTTTTTAATCAGGTCGTAGTCCAGCACATCTAATATCCTGATGGCTCCGTAGCCACCCCTCACGCACAAAATGGCATCCACTTTTTCGTTGCCAAACATCTTGTTTAACTCGGCAGCCCTATCGGCATCTTTACCGGCAAAATAGCCGTATTGATCCAACACGCTTTTTTCATAATAGGTGTTAAACCCCAACGATTTTAATTGCGAAACCGCATCATCCAGCTGTTGCTTATTAATTGGGCCCGACGGAGTAATCAACCCGATGGTGTCACCGGGTTTCAAACGCTTAGGCAAAATACGAACAGGCTGCTCTTTCAAACCCGATAATCCCAAAGCGCTTGCCGGTTTCGGCGCCAACGACAAAGCCGTTAAGGCACCGGCACCTCTGATAAAATTTCTTCTGGTAAGCATCAAACAATTTTTGCCGAAAAGTACAATTTTATATTGAAACTGCCCTGACTGGGCATCAAAAAAGAGGGAACTTCTTACTATTGGTGCGCGATAAAGTAGTACTCTTTATTTTCCTGATAAAGCCGACTAAACCCCTCTAATGAAAGTGTATTCGTTTTTTTAATAAACGATTTCAAAGTTGAAATTTTCAATCCTGATTCTGAAAAAAAGCGATAAAGATCAACCGGTTTGGTTCCGTAAAAGTCGCTGGCTCCCAAACCAAACTCAAAAATGATGTAAGGTTTATCTCTTCTTATTAAATTGGAAGCCCCCTTTAAAACACCAAATTCGGCACCTTCCACATCTATTTTAATCAGATCGATTTTAACGGACCCGGGAATTACATCATCCAGCTTCTTAAGCTGTACCTCTATCTCCTCAATTTCCGGATTATCTACTTCATACTTACGCTTTTTAATCCCGCTGTAAGCCGGGGCATTTTTTACAAGCTGGAAGGTTGAAGTGCCGTTTTTCTCGGCAAGTGCATAGGGAAGAATGGTGGCTTTTCCGTCGAAATGCTTTTTCAGGTTTTCGTAAAGATACGGAATGGGTTCAAACCCGAAGTGCTTTCCATTGGGAGCATCCTTTAGCATGGCAGCCAAAATTTCGCCTTTGTGGCAGCCGACATCAACACAATTGGAGTCGGATTTCAGCACCCTTTTCATGATAGCAGTAGTAAGCCTGTCGTATTCCAGATTCTTTGTCAAATCAATATGAAGCAGGTTTAATGTTACCCTGATAATATTTTTTATATCCATGCCTACTGCTATAATTTCACCTTTATAATAGGCGCACAAAAGTAGTTTTTTTATTTAATGCCGGATAGGAGAATTACTTTTTAATAACTTCGGCTTCACAAATTTTTTTAAGCTTCTCCAGATACTCATTCCAGCTTTTTATGGTTCTATCCCTTTTTTCTTCATTCGTAAGGTTGCTATGTTTAAACCGAAGGTGGGTAGAACCGCCAACCTTCTCAAGATTAAATACAACTTCCGATTCGAGCCACTCCTTGTAGCCATCAACACATTTCCAATGCACCAGCTTGTCTTCTTTCAGCGAAACCAGTTCCATTTTGAAATTCAGGTCAAACTCAAAAGCAAAGGCAGCAATGGTTCCTTCTACCGGCACCGCAATAACCTGCGGAGCAAACCAACGGGATAATAAATTCTGATTGGTAAGTGCCTCAAAAACGGTATGTTCGGAAGATTGAATCCTTAAATCAATAGTAACAGAAAACACAGTAATTAATAAATTTCTTGTTTACGCTTAATTAATAACGCTCCATTGGTAACAGCGTAAATAATCAAAATAAATCCCATAAAGTAGTTCACAAGCCCGGAAGATTCCTGCGAAACATTCATAATACTAAATCCCGCCACGATGTATGAGATTCCTAACAAAATGTAAAACCATAAATAATCTTTGTTGTGTTTACTTAACAGTCCGGATGTCAACATAAAGGTCCCCATGATGGTAAGCCAGAACGAAAAAATAACCAGATAGAACTCATTGTCGCTATTGGGATAGGTAAAGATAATAAGGCCACTAAAAGCGTCAACAACCATTTCGGCGATAAGTTCTTTGGAAACATTTTCATCAAAATGCATAAACAGATATACCAAAGTCAAACCTGCCGAAATAAGCGCAGCAATACCAAAATAAAGAGATAGCCCGTCAATTTTATTAAGACTAATAGCGATACCGGCTAAAATTAAAAAGAGCGCGCTCCTGCCTATTCTATATCCAAGTTTCATAATAATAATTTTTTACAAAGATAAGAGAAAGATACGAGTTGTTAAAAAGAATCAGGAAACATCATTCGCTTTTCTCTGTAAATTTTACACATTACACCTTACTTTGATGCCATCAACAACCTTTCGGTTCATGCCTGACCGAACAGCTCAGCCCTAACCTGGATAAACCAGAAATATCAAAAAATAAAAACCCGGAGGCGACTTAAACGTTATTCACAGCTTCAGACAATTAGTTTGTTATCACTGCCCAATCAGGAATTGCATTTAAATCGATGTGGAATACCGATGTACCCCAGTAATAGGTCATCAGCGTAATTACAATCGCACCCAACAGATTAAGTAACAAACCTGTTTTTGCCATTTGCATAACTGATATTTTATTGGATCCAAAAACGATGGCGTTGGGAGGTGTAGCCACCGGAAGCATAAAAGCCATCGAGGCGCTTACGGTAGCCGGCAGCATCAGAAGCAACGGGTTAATGTGAATAGAAACTGCCAGCGAGGCAATGACAGGCAGAATAATTTGCGTGGTGGCCGTGTTAGAAGTCAGTTCCGTAAGAAAAGTCATTAGCAGAGCGATGGAAAGAATCAGGAAA
>CAZKGB010000044.1:0-11745 GCA_964551935.1 uncultured Lentimicrobiaceae bacterium
GGTTGGTAATTCGGCTCAGATGGGGGTGGAAGAGATTCTTCAGCATATGGATGAAAATTTTGACCCGGAAAACGACCCTAAAATCAAGCTGCTTTATCTTGAGAAAATTGATAAACCCGATTTGTTACTCAAACATGCTTCATCGCTTATTAAAAAAGGCTGCCGCATTGCTGCCGTTAAAGCAGGAGCATCTGACGCCGGAAGCAGGGCTGCCTCATCGCATACAGGGGCGCTGGCCAGCTCCGATGTGGCGGTGGAAGCACTCTTTCAAAAAGCAGGTATCGTTCGCTGTTATGGTCGCGAAGACCTTATTAGCGTGGCTTCTGTTTTTATGCATCCCGAGCTGAAAGGAAAAAATATTGCCGTTATTACTCATGCAGGTGGCCCGGCAGTCATGCTAACCGATGCCCTGGAGCAGGGCGGACTTAGCGTACCGGCTATTGAAGGTGCTGATGCCGATGCTTTAAAAGAGAAACTGTTTCCCGGATCATCGGTGGCCAATCCCATCGACTTTTTAGCTACCGGAACGGCTGAACAGCTGGGCACAATCATCGATTATGTAAACAACAAGTTTGATCATATTGATGCCATGGTGGTAATTTTTGGAACCCCGGGGCTTTTTGAGGTGTACGATGTGTACAACCTGCTGGATAAAAAGATGAAAACATCCCGTAAACCAATCTTCCCTGTCCTCCCTTCCGTTTTAACAGCCAAAAACGAGGTGGATGACTTTATCTCGAAAGGAAGGGTGTTTTTCCCTGATGAGGTGATGTTGGGCAGGGCGTTGTGCCGAATCTTTAACACTCCAAAACCGGCATCCGAAGAGGTAGAGATGCCCGATGTTGATGAAACGGCAATTCGTAAGATAATTGATGAAAGCGAAGAGGGATATCTTTCTCCACAAAAAGTGGCTGCCCTGCTGGATGCATCAGGTATTAACCGTGCGTTGGAACTGGTGGCTCAAACTACCGACGAAGCCTTGGCAGCCGCCGATGAGGTAGGCTTTCCATTGGTGATGAAAGTAGTTGGCCCTGTTCATAAATCCGATGTTGGGGGCGTTGTCCTGAATGTTAACTCCATGAAACAGGTTGAAGCCGAAACCAAACGAATGATGGAGATCAAAGAGGCTACCGGCGTTTTGTTTCAACCCATGCTGTCGGGTATTGAACTTTTTGCCGGCGTTAAAAAAGAGCCTGCTTTTGGCCACATGATTTTATTCGGCCTGGGTGGTATTTTTATCGAAGTACTGAAAGATGTAAGAACCGTTCTGGCACCGGCATCCAAAGAGGAAATTGGTCGCGAATTGAAACAACTTGCCAGCTATAAAATTATTGAAGGTGTCAGAGGGCAGGGAGGCGTAAATCAAACCATGTTTGTTGATGTTATCAGCCGCTTGTCGGCGCTGGTAGCTGCTGCCCCTGAAATTTCAGAGATGGATTTAAATCCGTTGCTGGGAACATCCGATAGCGTGGTTGCCGTGGATGCCAGAATCAAACTGGAGAAATAGAATGGCAAGCCCGCATTAAAAAGTATAAAACCTTTGAAGTGGTATGGCTATCCTCTTAACCCTTTGGTGTTTTGATTGATTTTACGCATGATAATTAATCACAGTATTGTTATTTATTTAACAATAATGGTTAACTTTGTCGAATTAATACTCTATTATTATGGCCAAAGTTAAAATATATTCCAAAGAGATACCGGTAAAAACCATTGCCAGGTTAAGTCAATACAGAAGAGCGTTACTGATTTGCTCGCAGCAGGGGAAGACTCATATATTTTCGCATGAGATTGCGGACATACAGCATGTTACAGCCGTACAGGTCCGGCGTGATCTGATGTTGATAGGTTTCAACGGAAGTTTAAAGCAGGGTTACAATATTCGTGATTTGATTGAGGTAATTAGCGAGATTCTCGATTATGAAGAGGGAATTAATGTAGCAATTTTCGGGTTGGGTAATTTTGGCCGCGCTCTGTTTAACTACTTTTACGGTAAGCGTTCGCAGTTGCGCATTGTAGCAGCTTTCGACAGTAATCCCGAAAAAATCGGAACCGAGCACAATAAGGTTTATTGCTATTCGCCTTATCGTGTGGAGGAAATTATCAAAAAGAAAAACATAAAAATTGCCATTTTAACCGTACCTCCCGACAGGGCTGTTGAAGTTGCACAAAAATTGGTTGATGCCGGCATTAAAGGAATATTGAATTATACTTCAACGCCTATCCATGTTCCCGATAACGTTTTTCTGGATGAGTACGACATGATTACTACCATGGAAAAAGCGGCCTTTTTTGTTAAAATGAATGAATTGAAGTAAGAGGTCATCGAAAAGTATATTTTAAGGTACCTCGTGTTGTCGTCCGGCAACCAATCCGCATAGGCCCTTGTCAATCAATTAAAAGAATTGTTATGAAAAATTTTGTCCTGTTGTTAGGTTTTCTGTTTTCCTTTTCAGCACTATTTGCCCAATACCAAAATATTGTAATCGATAACAGCGGGTCTTCTGAAGAGCCTTCGATAATGATTAATCCAAAAAACCCTGATCAGCTGGTTGCCGGCTCCAATATTGATAACTATTACTATTCGGAAGATGGTGGTTTAACCTGGACCGGGGGCCATCTTGTATCTCCCGGAAACGGTGTTTGGGGCGACCCTTGTATTATTGTTGATACGGCGGGGAGCTTTTACTTTTTTCATTTGTCTAATCCTCCCGGAGGGGCATGGATTGACAGAATTGTAGCTCAAAAATTTGATTTTTCAACCTATACATGGACCGACGGAACTTATACCGGACTTAACGGCAATAAAGCACAAGATAAAGCCTGGGCGGTGGTTGACAGTGCCAATAATAACATTTATGTTACCTGGACACAGTTTGATAAATACGGAAGCGGCAACTCCGGTGATAGCACTGTTATCCTGTTTTCCAAATCAACCGATGCCGGTTTAACCTGGAGCGATCCGGTGCGCATTAACAAAGTGGCCGGTGATTGTATTGATAGCGATAATACGGTGGAAGGAGCTGTTCCGGCAGTGGGTCCTGATGGCGAAATTTTTGTTGCCTGGGCAGGGCCCGAAGGTATTGTATTCGACCGTTCGCTGGATGGGGGTGATACCTGGCTTGATGACGATATATTTATCAGCGATCAGCCGGGCGGATGGGATTATACTGTTTATGGAATTTTCAGAGCCAATGGTTTGCCTATAACCTGTTGCGATGTAAGTAATTCACCTTACAGAGGAACCATTTATGTTAACTGGACTGACCACCGAAGCGGAGAATGGGATACTGATGTGTGGATTGCCAAATCGACCGATGGAGGAAATACATGGTCATCACCTGTCAGGGTTAACGACGATCCCCCCGGGAAAGAACAGTTTTTTAGCTGGATGACCGTTGACGGAGCCAATGGTGATGTTTATGTGGTTTTTTACGACCGCCGGAATTATAACGATAGTAACACAGATGTTTACATTGCAAGATCGACTGATGGCGGAGAGACTTTTCAAAATATAAAAGTCAGCGAATCGCCCTTTCTACCCTATGCCAACGTGTTTTTCGGCGACTATACAAATATTACAGCATATGATGGAAAAGTAAGACCAATCTGGGCCAGACTGCAAAATGGTAATTTGTCGATAGTTACAGCCATTGTTGATGTAACCGTGGGTGAAAATGAGCTGGTGGCTGATAATGTAAAACCTTTTAGTATGGAACAAAATTATCCGAACCCGTTTAACGAATCAACTACCCTGGCCTACAAGCTTAATAAACCTACTACGGTTACCCTGTCGGTGCGCGATATGTTGGGACGCGAAGTAGTTAAATTAATTAGTCATCAGTATAAACCTGCCGGAAAATACATCGAGCATTTTGATGCTTCACAATATCATTTAAAAGATGGCGTTTATTACTTTGTTTTAAATACCGGTTTGGGTACACGCACGCAAAAAATGCTATTAGCTAATTAATAACTAAGCTTTTGTACCTTTTCCGAATTTGATAGAATCTTTATAATTACAGTTTCATGGCAAACAGAGAACTCTTCAACCTGGTAAATACTATCCGAAACATTGCACGGCAAGAGGGTGTTGATCAGATTACCTTTGACAATCTTGAGTCGAACCCGAAGATTGAAAACAGTCTGCTCAAAAAGCACTTTTCCGATGATATGCAGATAGCCAAAGAGATATTCAAAAACGAACAGCTGGTGTTTGAAAGAATTTTTAACGAAGAAAATTTTGAAAACAACAACGCTATCGATAAGTTGTTACATGTAAGCAGGCTGATTGCAAAAAATTTTAGTTATCATACTCCGGCATTGTATCACCATTATCAGCAAAGGTTTCCCGATATCTTTCAAAGTTATTTTAACCAACGAGCCGAATCGGTTTATAACAGAATACAGGAAAATTTAGTTTTCGGCATGCAACAAGGCTACTATCGCAATGATTTAAGTGTTGAATTGGTGGCACGAGGTTACATCAGCCGGTTAATTGATTTGTACAATCCTGTTAACTTCCCTGCTGAAAAATTTTCGTTCGACACTTTCTTCAACCAAATGTTCGAAACCTTTGTATTAAGTATTGTTACCGAAAAAGGAAAGTACTATTGGGAAGAAAGAAAGGAACATCATTAGCTTGTGTAATAATTGTTTGATGGTGGTTAGGTTATTCTTTCATCCTTTTTTTTAAATCCATTTGCTCGTGTAATATTCGTATTATTAAAATCTCTTTTTCACTTTCTATTCTATAAAAAATAATGTGACGTCCTATTTTATGTCCAAATAGTTGATTTAATACGCCTTCATAATTTTTACCTATGGTTGGGTTTTCTGCAATTACCTGACAATTAACAATTAGCATTTGGTAATATTTATCGGCTTGCCTTTCAGACCAGTTATCGAAGGTGTAATTCCAGATATCAGATAAATCTTTGACAGCTTTGTTTGTAAGCCTATAGTTAGCCATTCTGTTTTCTTTTTGCTTTTAATTCATTCAAGTGTATTTTTGAATTAAAATCAGAAGCAATTCCACTTTCAATTCCCTCCCGGATTGCGTTCTTTAAAGCAATTACCTTATTTTCTTCTTCCTCCAATAATCGTAATCCAGCTCGAATAACTTCACTGGCATTTTTATATCTGCCGGTAGATAATCTACTTTGAACAAACTCATCGAAGTAATTTCCTAACAAAATTGATGTATTCTTACTCATATCATTTCTTATTTAATGCAATAGTACCAATAATTGGTACAAAAGTCAAGTTTTTCCTGGATTTTTTTATCCCGCATAGTTATAGCCATCTTCCACCCTCATTTAATTTACCAAAGCATATACTTTCTACATTTTCATTTTTAAAATAATTACCGGAATAACAAAAACTAAAAATTTTTCGCCAGGGTTTTACTTTTAATTTTAAACAACCTCTTCTTTAAATAATATCTTTGCTGCTAAATAATATCTTTGCCTCTTTTTAGTTATTATTTATGTTTCCTCAGGTTGACCAACAAATATGGATAATGAAGATTTCGTTTACAAGATACTATTTCCTGTTTTTACTGTTTCTTTTATTTTCGTCCGGCGTACTGCAGGCACAAACGGCAACTCTTAAAGGACTGATTACCGATGAAGATGGGAAACCGGTGGAGTTGGCCAATATTGCCATTAAGGGCGAACCGGGTGGCACTACTTCCGGCAGAAAGGGGCTTTTTTCGCTTGAAGTACCCGCTAACAAAGAAGTTATTATAGCTGTATCGTACATCGGCCTTGCCCGGGAGGAGTTGTCGGTAAACCTGAAGGAGGGAGAAACCAAAAGGGTTTCAGTTCGACTTAAAAGTTCCAGTACCACTTTGCCGGGACTGGAAATAAAAGATGAAAAACTCCGAACCGAGGGACTTGTCAGGCTCAACCCGAAAAATACGCGCATTGCACCCTCGGTAAACGAAAGCGTGGAGAGCATTATTCAAACGCTGCCGGGAGTTTCAACCACCAGCGAAATGAGTTCGCAATATTCGGTTCGCGGAGGTAATTTTGATGAAAACCTTGTTTACGTAAACGACATCGAAGTCTATCGCCCGTTTTTGGTAAACTCGGGGCAGCAGGAGGGGTTGAGTTTTATAAACCCGTCTTTGGTTTCATCCATTCTGTTTTCCGCCGGAGGGTTTGGGGTTCAGTATGGCGACAAGATGTCGTCGGTGCTGGATGTTCGTTATAAAAAACCCACCGGATTTGGAGGAACTTTTTCAGCCAGTATGCTTGGAGCAGAATTTTCGGTACACGATAACATTAATGGTAAGTTTACCTATCTGGCAGGAGTTCGATATAAAACCAACTCCTATTTGGTAAACAGTCTTGACACCAGGGGAAATTACAAACCCAATTTTTTCGATGCCCAATCGTTGTTCGAGTATAAGTTTAACCGCAAATGGTCGCTCTCCTTTTTGGGCTATTATTCGGGAAACCAATACAACCTGATACCTACCGACAGGGTAACCGATTACGGAACCTTTAAGCAGGCCATGCGTTTTAAAGTCTATTTCGACGGGCAGGAAGTGGATAATTACAAGGTTGCCGAAGGTGGTTTAACGTTGGCATTTCATCCTGATAATACGGTTCATTTAAAATTGATAGCTTCTGCATTTAATACCAGCGAATCGGAAACCTACGATGTGCAGGGGCAGTATTGGATTGGTTTGCTCGATAACAATCCCGGTAGCGAGGAGTTTGATGAAGTTACCCGGTCGCTGGGCGTGGGCACCTATCTCGAACATGCTCGTAACCGCTTTAATGCCACTGTTTTCACCCTCGAACATAAAGGAACCAAAATTTTTGACCGACATAACCTTAGCTGGGGAGTACGCTACCAACATCAAGTGGTGGATGATCGTACCCGCGAATGGCAAATGATTGATTCGGCAGGTTATTCATTACCCAACCCGCCTTCGTCACCCGGAAATCCCAACCCTGAGAAGCCAAATCTGGTATTGGATTATTTTATGACGGGGCAGCACAACCTTACCATAAACCGGTTTTCTCTTTTTGTGGCCGATGGCTGGAAATTCAGGATGAAGAACGATGATATGATTACCCTTCAGGGAGGAGTCAGAACGTATTACGGCGACATCAACAATGAAATTAATATTAGCCCGCGGCTAAACTTTTCGTACAAACCTTATAAAAATCCGAATTTTGTTTTGCGATTCGCTACGGGAATTTATTATCAGCCGGCCTTTTATCGCGAAATGAGAGATATGGACGGCACACTTAACACACAGGTTAAGTCGCAACGCTCCATTCACTTTATCCTGGGAAGCGATTACCAGTTTAAAGTGTGGGACCGGCCGTTTATTTTTACCTCCGAACTTTATTACAAAAAGCTCGACAACCTTATACCCTACATGGTTGATAACGTCAGGATACGCTATTATGCCAACCAAATTGCCAATGGATATGCCGCCGGAATCGATTTCAGGCTAAACGGTGAGTTTGTAAAAGGGGTGGATAGCTGGGCAAGCCTTTCCATTATGAAAACCGCCGAGGATGTTGTGGGCGATTATTATTACAACTATTACGATGCCAACGATTCGCTGGTAGGTACAGGCATAAATAAAGGATTGGCCAATACCGATAGCGTAAAAGTTGAACCCGGTTTTATCCCGAGGCCTTCCGACAGGCGGGTTACCTTTACCATCTTCTTTCAGGATTATATTCCTAACTATCCCACCTGGAAAGTACATCTGAAATTAATTTACGGAACAGGAATGCCCTTTGGTGCCCCCGGAACCGAGCGCTATCAGCAAACCCTTCGTATGCCCGATTACCGGCGTGTTGACCTGGGGTTTTCAAAACAGATTGCCGGTGATAACACCCGCTATACCAGGCAGCACCCCAACAGTTTTATCAAATCGTTTTGGGTAAGCCTCGATATTTTTAACCTTTTTGGTGTGTACAACACCGTTTCTTATATCTGGGTAAAAGATATCTTTAATCAGCAAAATGCCATCCCGAACTATCTTACGCCAAGATTGTTTAATGTAAAGGTCTCCATGGAGTTTTAGTTTCCGGTATAAATCCCCCCTTGTTATACAATTTCAATAAATTGTACCAAAAGGCATCGCCTCTAAATCAAAGAAAAACTACCTTTGCTAAAATCCAATAATTGTGGTTTATGATTCCTACCAAACTTGAAATACTTTCGCAGTCGTACCTGTTTGAAGATACCCGTTTTACCAGCCTGATGTTGCACCGTATTTACCATGTGCTTTTAATATCAAGTGTTTATGATGCCTTTATCCTTGAAGAAGATGGCCGTATTGATGAGCAGATTTTTAATGAATATATGTCGCTTAACCTGCGATACCCGCCCGAATTTATTAAAGCAACATCCAAAGAGCAGGCTTTTGAAAAACTGGAGTCGGTTACCATCGATCTGGTAATTATTATGCTTAGTGCCGACGAAAAGGTAACTTTTGACCTGTCGAACGAAATAAAACATAAATACAAAGATATCCCCATCGTGGTGCTTACCCCTTTTTCGCGTGAAGCACGTATCAAAGTTGAATTTACCGATGAGTATGCTGCAGTCGATTATATATTCAGCTGGCTGGGAAATGCCGATATCCTGTTGGCCATTATCAAGCTTATTGAGGATAAAATGAATGTGGAACAAGATGTTGGCGACGTTGGCGTGCAAACCATACTGCTGGTTGAAGACAGTGTGCGGTTTTATTCAAGTTATCTTCCCATTATCTATAAAATTATTTTCAAGCAGTCGAAGTCGTTTATGTCGGAAGGCCTTAACGAGCATCAAAAAATGTTACGCATGCGCGGACGGCCTAAAATTTTGCTTGCCACAACCTACGAAGAGGCAGTAGAATTGTATGATAAATACAAAAACAACCTGCTGGGAGTTATTTCTGATATCTCTTACAAACGAAAAGGGGTTAAAGATATGGAAGCCGGTTTCAGGCTGGTAAGAAAAATAAAAAAAGATAACAAGTATATGCCGCTGTTGCTGCAGTCGAGCGATAATTCAAATCGTGAAAAAGCCAAACAGTTGAAAGCGGGGTTTATTTTTAAGCTTTCTCAAAGTCTTACTTACGAGTTACGCGATTTTATAAAAAACTACTTTGCTTTTGGCAGCTTTATTTTTGTCGACCCGAAAAGCGGGAAAGAGGTGATGCGTGCCCGAAATTTGAAAGATTTGATGGATAAAATATTTCTTGTTCCCGAATCCTCTTTAAGGTATCACATCGAGCGCAATCATCTTTCTAAATGGTTAAGGGCCAGGGCGCTTTTTCCTTTAGCGCAACTGTTTCAGGAGTTTAAACCGGACGATTTTAATAATTGTATCGAGGTGAAGCAGTTTATTTTTGAAGCCATCTCTAACTTCAGAATAGCGAAAGCCCGGGGGGTTATCACCCAGTTTCAGCGCGATAGTTTTGATGAGTACTTTATGCTTACACGAATTGGCGAAGGCTCCATTGGCGGCAAAGCACGAGGACTTGCTTTTCTGGATACTCTTATTAAACGAAACCGCCTCTATAACCAATTTGAAGAGGTGGAGATTACCATTCCGCGCACCATCGTTATCGGTACCGATATTTTTGATGAGTTTATGGAGATGAACCAACTCTATAAAATCGCTTTGTCCGACCGGTTTTCCGATGAAGAGATTTTAAAGGCTTTTGTCAATGCCCCCTTACCCGAAACCGTGGCGGATGATCTGGAGACCATTGTAAACCTCTCGAATAAACCTTTGGCTATCCGTTCATCAAGCCTGTTGGAGGATTCGCACTACCAGCCGTTCGCCGGTATTTATAACACTTACATGGTGCCGGTCATTGAAAACGACCGGCAGATTACCAACGAGATGGTTAGAAAGGCCATTAAAGGGGTTTATGCCTCGGCATTTTATAAGGATAGCAAAGCCTATATGGAAGCCACCTCCAATGTTATTGATGAAGAGAAAATGGCCATTGTTATTCAGGTGGTGGCAGGCCAACAGTATGGGAACACCTACTATCCTACTTTTTCGGGGGTCGCCCGCTCCATCAACTTTTACCCTGTTGAACCGGAAAAATCGGAAGAGGGAATTGCCAATATTGCGGTTGGATTGGGGAAATATATTGTTGACGGGGGGCTTTCGTTACGGTTTTCGCCCAAATATCCGAAAAAGGTATTGCAAACATCAAATCCTGACATGGCCTTAAAAGAGACCCAGAAATATTTTTACGCGCTTGATTTAAATCCCGAATCGTTTACCATTAGTCCTGATGATGCCATGAATCTTATCAAGTTTCCGCTTCGTCAGGCCGAAAAAGACAAATCAATTAAAGAGGTGGTTTCCTCTTACGATTTCCATAACCACATGCTGCGCGACGGGTTTAATTACGAAGGGAAAAAGCTGGCCACCTTTGCCGGTATTTTAAAACATAACAGGTTTCCGTTAGCCGAAATTTTACAAACCGTGCTAAAACTTGGTGAGCAGGAGATGGGAAAACCGGTGGAGATAGAGTTTGTGGTTGACTTGAATGAACGTCGTGGAACCAGAAAAGTTTTTAACCTGTTGCAAATCCGGCCCATCGCATCGAAAGATGAAAGCGTAAGCATTGACAAAGATGAAATTGTTAAAGAAAAGTTGCTGTTGCTTTCGGAAAAGGCACTGGGCAACGGAATAATCAACGATTTGACAGACATCATTTATATTAAACCGCAAAACTTCGACCCCGCCAATAATAAGGATATTGTTTCGATGGTTTCAAAGCTAAACGACGACTTTTTAAAAGAGAACAGAAACTACATATTGATAGGGCCCGGTCGTTGGGGTTCCGGCGATCCGTGGCTGGGTATCCCGGTTAAATGGCCGCACATATCTGCTGCACGGTTAATTGTGGAATCGGGGTTGGAAGACTATCGGATCGACCCCAGTCAGGGAACCCATTTTTTTCAAAATCTTACCTCTTTCAGAGTGGGGTATTTTACCATTAATCCGTTTATTGGGGATGGTTTTTGGGACATTGATTTTCTGGATAAACAGCCCGCCTTATTTGAAAACGACTCTTTGCGTCATATACGGTTCGATAAACCTGTAACGGCAAAAATTGACGGTAAAAAGAATTTGGGAATCATTTGCAAGCCGGAAGATTGATAACCGGAATGGTTTTTGGGTTGTGGTGTTGGCAATATTTTTAGTTTCTCACAGCAAATCCGTTCAGCATCTTTTCCATCTCATTCTTGTATTCATTAAATAAGTTTTGGGAGGTATAAGTCAAAAACTGAACTGAGCCGTTTTCGTTCGAAAAGTAGTAGCCAAAATAGACGAACTTTATTCCCTGAATTGTTCCTTTCATTTGCATCATCAGAACCTTAGTTCCATTCACCGTTCTATACTCTTTGTTTAAAATCTTGATGTCCGGGGCTGCACTTTTTGCATTGTTATAAGCAATCTGCTGTAATGATTTAATATTGATGGAAATCTTTTCGGTAATGAGCATACCATATATATCATCCTTTTTATTTTGAAATATAAACTCAGCCAGTTCACCCTCTTTTCCTTTTGTAAATTTCCATTTTTTCGGATCAATCCAAATCCCTATATTTACCTTTTTGCTTTTAACCATAAAGGTTGAATTTTTTGGCTTAACAAAAAGTTGGTCGTTTACGGGAATGGTTTCTGATAAATGGGTGCTGCTGTCGGCCGTGTAAACCCATGTGCCGTCATCAAACAGTAACACCTCATCAC
>CAZKGB010000045.1:0-11484 GCA_964551935.1 uncultured Lentimicrobiaceae bacterium
CTGCGTGTATTAAATCTACCCAACAACCCGATTACCGACCTTGAACCGTTAAGCCGGTTAACTCAACTTGTGGAACTTAATCTTGAAAATACCGGCATTGATGATTTATCGCCAATAGCAACCCTTACCAATCTTCAAAAATTGAATGTTGCCGGCACCAGGGTTCGAAGGTTGAAACCGTTGTCGTCGCTTGTTCATTTGAGAGAATTAACAATTAACAACACTAAAGTCAGCCGGCTGACTACTTTATACGGTTTGCATAACCTTGAACGGTTAACATGTTACAATACATCGCTTCGTAAGAAGAGGGTGGATGAGTTTAAAGCCGCTCATCCCGGGGTAGAGGTTGTTTTTTACTAGAGTTTTCCGGTATTGCGACTCTCAGCAACGCGCGTTTCCAAAAACCCGGTTTAATCGAGCTCGATGATATTATTTTTCAAAGCAAACTTCACCAAATCAACCGTAGTTTTCAGAT
The DNA here is from genome assembly GCA_964551935.1 of uncultured Lentimicrobiaceae bacterium. Taxonomy (GTDB): domain Bacteria; phylum Bacteroidota; class Bacteroidia; order Bacteroidales; family F082; genus B16-G9. The sequence continues at coordinate 476 of CAZKGB010000045.1, forward strand.
TGATCTTTTTCATGATGTTGTTCTTATGTGTTTCAACGGTACGGATGGAGATAAACAACTTATCGGCAATTTCCCGATTCGACAACCCTTCACCAAAGTTTTTTAAAACTTCCATCTCACGGGGCGAGAGCACCTGTTGCCGTTGCTGTTTTTCGGCTGAGTCGTTGCCCTTTTGGTCAAGATAATTGTTAAGCAAAATGTTGGTAATGGTTTTGGCATAAAATTCATACCCGTTGCGAAGGGTGTAAATGGCCTCCAGAATTTCAGACCGATTGGTATCGCTGCTTAAATGTCCTTTGGCGCCGGCTTTTATCAGCTTTAAAATAAATTTTTCATTATTATAAAGCGACAGCACCAAAATTTTTACTTTGGGAAACAGGCCGGCAAGCCGTTTAATATTTTCAATATTTTCAAAATCAGGCTGATGGAACAGAGCCAATACAACATGAACGGGTTCAAACCGTATGGTTTTAAATAAGTCGTCGAAAGTTTGATTACAGCCTGAAATCTCAATTTCATCGGCACCACTCAACAAAGCCGAAATAGCATCGCAAATAACAGGGTGTTTTTCAATCAGAGCAACTTTTATCATAGTAATTATATCGTTTTATCCTGCGAAAATACAATAATTAAATTAATTTTGTGATAATGCAAAAAAGACTTCTTTATGGGCAACAATAAGAATTTCACCTATCTGAATCTGCTTGAAATAATTAGTAAAATCAACGATATTATCAAGCAAAATAAAAACATCGAAATAACACTTAACGAAATTGTTGAAACTGCCAATTACTATCGTACAGAAAACCAGGCTATCTTTCTTCGCTTTATATATAATGATAAAGAGTATAAAACACCCGGATTTAAACAAACCTCATTTTGTAAAGAGCGTTTTTTTGAAACACTTTCAGGCAACAAAGGATATGTTCAGGTTTGCCGTAGTGTGCCGCCCGCCAACGACAAAAACGTAATTGGCGACCAGCAATACTTCATTACCACATTAACCAATCTTTTGGTTCGTCATTTAAATTCGTACGAAATCAGGGAAGAGGATACGGAAGGAATAGGAAGCTATCAAATAAACGAAAACAGCCCGGGAATACTAAGTAGTGCTTTTTTACAAAAATTTCTTAACAAAGATACGTTCAGCCGCGACATCTACCACGACCTAATGCCCTTTAAGGTAAAAGAAATCTTACTGATTTCAAGTCTTTACGATGCCTACTCCATTGAACGTGAAGGTCGTTTTACCGAACATATGCTGGGTCAATACGGGCAGCTTAATCTAACCTCCTTTCCGCGCATTACAGGAGCATCAACCATAAGCCAGGCATTTTTGCTGCTCAAACAAAAACATTTTGACTTAATTATTTATATGGTTGGAGTCGATAAGCAAACTCCCATCGTGGTAAGCGAACAGATAAAAAACAAATATCCTTACATCCCCATCTATTTGCTGTTGAACAACAACAGTGATGTAGGCTATTTTAACCGGAAATCTCATAAGTTCAGTTTTATCGACAGGATTTTTGCCTGGAATGGTGATTCCAACATTTTCTTTTCCATGATTAAATTGTTGGAGGATAAAATCAATGTTGAAAACGACACGCGGCTGGCTCAGGTTAGGGTTTTGCTTTTGGTTGAAGATTCATCGGTTTATTACTCAAGGTATTTATCCTTTTTGTACAAAGTATTAATGGAACAAACCAAACGTATTATCGAAGATGTGAGCGCGGATGAACTCTACAAGGTACTTCGAATGCGTGCGAGGCCAAAAATATTACTGGCCTCTACCTACGAAGAGGCTACCGAAATAATTAACAAATACAAAAACTACATGCTCTGCCTGATAACGGATGTAAAATATGAAAAATCAGGGGTAGTAGATGAAAATGCCGGGGTGAAGCTGCTGAAATACACGCGCAGCGTACTTAACAATTTGCCGGTAATCATACAGTCATCCGATATCAGTTACGAAAAAACAGCCAAAGCCAATAATTCGCTCTTTGTTTACAAAAACTCCGACACTTTGTACGAAGAGTTTCAGCATTTTATTACCAACTACCTTGGGTTTGGTGATTTCATTTTTAAAGATTCTAAAGGAAACGAAATTGCACGAGCATCCAACATCCGTCAATTTGAAAAACAGCTAAAACGTATTCCTGACGAATCGTTACTGTTTCATTCCAGCCGCGATCATTTTTCGATGTGGCTGATGGCCAGAGGAGAAATACGAGCTGCCAGAGTAATCAATCCTAAAAAAGTATCCGATTTTAACAACCCCTCCGAACTACGTGAAGCTTTGCTGAACATGATAAAAGAGCATCGCAACGAAAAAGAAAAAGGAAATATTATCCCTTTTGATGAAGGAACGGAAGTTTCCGAAAATAATATATTCACCCTTGCCGACGGGTCGCTGGGAGGAAAAGGACGCGGCCTGGCATTCATCAACGCCCTCATCCATAATTACGAATTCAATAAACACATCCCCGACATAAAAATACGAACGCCAAAAACTTTTATCATTGGCACCCACGAGTTTGAAGCCTTTATTAAAAACAACAAATTACTTAAAGCCGCAATCGAAGAAAAGGAGCTTAGCAAAATTCAAAAAGCCTTTTTGGAAAAAAAGCTACGCGATGAAACGGTAACAAAACTCAGCTTGTTACTCGATATTATTAAAAAACCCATTGCCGTCAGGTCATCAGGTTTATACGAAGACTCACTAACACAGCCCTTTGCCGGTATTTTTGAAACCTATCTGCTGCCCAACAACCATCCCGATAAAACAGAGCGGTTAAAACAGGTATGCAATGCCGTTAAAATGGTTTATGCATCGGTATATTCAAATATGGCCAAAGGGTATGTACGAGCGGTTAACTATAAAATTGAGGACGAAAAAATGGCAGTCATTATACAGGAGGTGGTTGGAAACGAGTTTGGGAAGCTTTACTACCCGCACATTAGCGGGGTGGCCCAGTCGTACAATTTTTACCCCTTTGCCCATATGAAACCGGAAGAGGGATATGCTGTTGCCGCCGTGGGTTTGGGAAAATATGTGGTAGAAGGAAACAAAGCTTTTCGGTTTTCACCCAAGTATCCTGCCATCGAAATTAATTCTCCCAAAGATCAATTTCGTAATTCACAGGTTAAATTTTTTGCCGTTGACCTGCGAAAAAAAGATATTAATATACTGGATGGCGAAATGGCGGGTTTGGCTTACGAAGATATCAGCGTAGCCGAAAAACACGGAACACTCAGCCACTGCGTTTCGGTGTACAACCCCGATAACAACATGATTTACCCGGGAACCAGCAAACATGGCCCTCGTATTGTAAATTTTGCCAACATCTTAAAATACAACTATATCCCACTGGCAAAAACCCTGGAAGTTACCATGGAACTCGGAAAAGAGGCCATGGGTACAGCCGTTGAAATAGAATATGCCGTCGATCTTACCAAAGATAAAAGCGGCAGAGCCTCCTTTTTTATTCTGCAAATCAAACCACTTATCAACAGCGATCAGGATTGCAATGTAAACCTGAACCAAATTGATGATGAAAAACTGATACTGCTTTCAAAACAAGGCATGGGCAATGGCATCCTGAAAGATATTACCGACATCATTTACGTCGACCCCAACGATTTCGATAAAAGCAAAACCGAAGAGATGGCCAAAGAGATTGAAACGCTAAACGAAAAAATGATTAAAGAAAAGAAAAATTACGTGCTTATAGGGCCGGGCCGATGGGGCACCCGCGATAAATGGATAGGCATTCCGGTAAAATGGCATCAAATTTCAAATGCCAAAGTTATTGTCGAAACCAGTCTTCACAATTATCCCCTCGACGCCTCTTTGGGCTCACACTTTTTTCACAATGTTACCAGTATGAACATTGGCTACTTCACCGTTCAATCGGAAATAGGGGTGGAAAAAATCAATTACGATAAACTAAGGCAACAAACCGTAATTGCGAAAGGCCGGTTTTTTACCCACATCAAATTTAAAGAGCCTCTTAAAATCAGAATGGACGGCCGTAAAAAAATCTACGTCATTCATGAACCCTTAAAACAAGATTGATAAAACCTTTTTGAAACTCCGCCTTTTTTCTCAAAAACATGCTCTATCATTGAAAAATCACCCGAAAGGGTGATGTTTTATAATGCCGGATGAGCTTCTTTTGCACCATGAAAATTCTCAAGAGCTATTATTTTTTACTCACCTTATTAATCGCTGTAAATGCAGGTGGTAATGCCCAATCAGGAAATCACTATCTCATTAAAACAGCTCAGATAAACTATATCTACAGTGGCGATTTTACCGGCAGTGAAACGCTCGCTTTTGACAATTACGGATTAAAAGAGATCCTTATTAAAAAACTACATACCGACAAAGGCGGAAAAATAGTCGAATCCAAAACAGTTAAAATAAACGACACCGTGGTTGAAGTTAATTTAAGCACCCTGAAAAAACACATTACCTATCTTATACACGACAATACAACCAACACCCCCCTTAGTCTGCTCAAAGCCGGAAATTTTAACAAAACGGGAGAGGAAACCATTGCCGGATGTACCTGTCAAAAATATTCCGGTGAAATGGGGGTAATTTGTATATGGAAAGATATCATCCTGAAATCGGAGATTACGGTAGCAGATAAAAAAATGATTAAAACAGCCGTTTCGGTTGATACGCTGTCAGCACTTAAACCGTTCCTGTTTTCAATAAACGAAAATTAATTATTAACCAATAAAATTAAATTTTAATACGATGAAAAAAGCAATTTATTCACTCATTATTTTAGCAGCAACAGCCATGCTGTTTAGCGGTTGCGACAAAGACGGAAACCCTGTTATCCCAAATCCGGGTGATTCGGGCGACCATGCAGAACTTTGGCATTATGATGCCCCTATAAAAGGGTTGGCTGACATTATTCCCGCCATCGACGGCAGTGGTAATATCTATTTTGCCGGTCAGGAAGAGGGAGCTGCCGGCGGAACCTCCCATGTAATTTCGGTTGACAAAGACGGCAACGAACGTTGGAGTGCTGCTTTCGACGAATCAAGCCCAACCCACGTTATTTACGCCGACGATAAAGTGTTCTTCGGTTTCGGTGACCCCGTTAAAATTTACGCGCTTAACGCGGCCGACGGCTCCGTAGCCTGGAGCAAAGACCTGAGTGCCGACTACGACTTTGAATGGTCGCCGGCCATGGCTTATGCCAACCACAAACTCTATATTTCATCAGGACAATTTATCGACGGGTTTTTGTTTGCCTACAACCCCACCGACGGTAACGAACTTTGGATTACACGTCTTTACGATAAAATAGCCATCGGTTTAGCCGTGAAAAATGACCATATTTTTGTTGACGACCTGGGCACCATTATTTGCTTTAAAGACAACGGCTCATCGGCCGATTCGCTTTGGAGCTGGGAAGAACCGAACAGCTCAACCAGGTCGGTACTTGATGGAAACATAGCCATTTCTGATGATGGAAACCTCTATTACAGAGGTTCCGATATTTACATTATTTCATCAGCCACCGGCCAAACTGTTAACACTATTTTACTGGATGAAACCTTCGACAACTCTTCAAGCTCGGTAACAATTGATGGTGACGGAAACTGTTATATCGGAAACGGCGATTTAACAAAATTTTCGCCCAATGGCGACAAAGTATGGCAATCCGATATCACTTCCGGTATCATCAGCCCCAACTATGTAACAGAACCGTTAATCGGCGAAAACGGTAAATTTTACAACGGTGAATTATTCAGCCTCTCTTGTGTAAAAGCCGACGGTACCCTCGACTGGGTTCTTGGTGTGGAAGCAGGCGTTGGCAACCTTCACCCTTTGGCTATGGATAACGATGGTAACCTGATTTCGTATGCTACCGAAAAAGGAGTACTGTATTGTTATAAAGGCGATGGCAGTAAACTGGCAACTAAAGGGTGGCCAAAACGTTATGGCGACATGGGAAACACCAGCAGCAATTAACAATCACTAAATATTAAACCACGAACAAACCCGCTGAATCAAATGGGTTGTTCGTGGTTTTAACCTTATAAAACAATTATTATGAAAAACCTTCCGTTTCCATCACTAACCGTTTTTATTCTCACAATCCTCTTATTTCCCTCATGTGAAAAAGGCAGCAACCCGTTAAAACCTTACGAAACCACCGAGCATCCTATTATATGGAGTTACAACATGGGTATGCACAATACCGGCTCAAAAACCATACCCGCCATGGATACCGAAGGTAACATCTACTTTGCTGTTCAAAACAACAGCAACGACCCTATTTCGCTTTTTGCCATCGATAAAACCGGAAACGAGCTTTGGAAAAAAGAGTTTACCGGAAAACTGACTGCTCAGATCATCTATCAGGAGGATCACCTCTATTTCTCCGCACAAACATCCGACAGTCGTTCCATAACCTGGTGTCTCACCAGCTCTGACGGTGAAATAGCATGGGCTAACAGTTCGCAACAGAAAGGTGGTTGCGTGATGGCCGTTTCGCACAATTACATTGTTACGGGCGCCTTGTCGGGAGGTTATGTTGTTGGTGATGAGGATACCTACGAGTTGCAAATGATGGATAAAACCGGCGAAATACTAACTCCCATCAGCATTGGAAACGGCGTGGCAGCCATCAGCATAGTGGGTAATACGCTCTACTACATTACCAATCATGTTTCGGGTACGGGATACGCCAAAATAGAGCTTGTCAAGTACAATCTTTCAACGGGTGCTGTTGAATGGGTTCACGCTGCCGGAAACGATCAGGAAAACTGGCGTGTTGCCAGTCCCGACCTGGTGGTTGACAACAACGACAAAGTCTATTTTGTGAGTCAGTTCGGACTTAACGTTACCCTGCACATAATCAACTCCGATGGTTCTGTTTTTAAAGAGATTACCCTGAAGGAAGTAAACGACGTTACCCTCACCCCATCACTCGATACCGAAGGCAACATTTACATCGGTGCACCCGGATACCTGCAAAAATACTCACCGGAAGGCAATCTGATTTGGTCGTTTGAAGACTACAATTACACCTCGGCCTCCATCAACATTACTTATGCCCCTGTATTGGCTTCGGGTGAGAAGATTTATTACGGTGGCGAAGGGCTTTTTGCCGTTAATACCACACCCGAGATGGCTTATATCGTCTATCCCGAAACAGGATTTACCGCTCCGGGATACCCTTTAATCAACAACGATGGTGATATTATTACCGTTGGAGACGGCTTTGTGAACTGCATTAAAGGCGACGGCCTGAATTTGCAAAACAGTGTATGGCCAAAAATTTATCAAAACATTGGTAATACGGCCAGCCGGTAAACCGGTAATTTTTAACCATCAACATTCAAAAGAATAACATATGATTTCGAAAATATCCAAAATTAAAACAGTAGCCTCTTTGGTTGTTCTAACCCTCCTGTTTCAGGCCTGTGAACCCGGCGACCTGCCCAACGCCGACAACACCAAAAACGATCGCGAAAGATGGAGCTATGACTTTTCAACCGTAATGTCGGCCTCATTATACAATCAGGTTCCGGCCATCGATGAAGCAGGAAATATTTACCTTATCGCCGATGTTCAGTCGGGTGGCGACATCATTAAACTTTCGGCAGATGGTGCCGAACAGTGGGTTAAATCGGAAAGCAATTATCCCATGTCACGAATTATCTACCTCGACAACAAAGTCTATTACATTAACAACCAGACGCTAATTTGTCGCGATGCTGCCAACGGGGAAAATATTTGGAATACCGAGGTGTCGGGCGCACAGAGTATTTTTGCCATCAACAACAATAAAATATTTGTTACCAGATTTGTTGACGACGGATTTCTCGGAAGCAATCATCTGGCAGCTTATAACATGAACGGATCCTTGGTATGGGAAACCAAAATAAAATATTCCGATGTGGACACCATTTCGTACGCTAACGCGATATCTGTAAATGGAAACAACATTTACGTGGGGGTACTTGCCGAGGTTGGCAGTTCCGAATTTGCCATCATTAACTATGTTGATGACGGCGATCATGTATCCAAAAACTGGACATGGCTGGCTCCCGGAGATTTCTCGGTTGGTGGCGGATCACCGAGAATCAAAGATTTTGCCATCGACGATAACGGCAACCTGATTTTTGGCATGGAAAATAGTGGTACCGAATATGTTTTCTCCGTTAGCCCTGCGGGAACTGACAACTGGAGTACCGTTTCCAACCTCTCTAAAATTATTTCCAATGTATCGGTTGATGGCGAGGGCAACTGTTATGTAGCCTACGACAGATGCGAAAAAATTGATAAAAACGGCATTGCCTGGACATCATCACCTAACGTGAATTGGGATTACAGAAGTCTGTTTTCCAAATCTCCGGCCATCGACAACAACGGCAACCTCTACTACGCCGACCTCTCAACCATGCTTACAGCCGTATCACCTCACGGCGACAGTCTATGGAGTCAGTATTACGGGTGCAACCTGTGCAACAACGAATTTCACAATGTAACCATAAACCGCAACGGGGATATTATTGTTATTTCCAAAGCAGGAGTTACCGCCTTCAAAGGAGAAGGCGTCGGCCTCGCCGAAAAAGGATGGCCCAAAGTATTTGGAAACTACGGTAACACCGCCGGCAAGGAAACAAATCATTAGCCAGTTACACCTTCTGGAAAAACAAAAAATCCGTTTTAACAAGATCAATTATCCCCATAGGGTAAAATAAAGAGTAAAATCTGTTTTGGCGGGATTTTCTTCACGAAGCAAGACAAAATACTACCGCCAGGCAGGCATGACAAAACACACATCAATCAGTTTTAAAACAACAAAAAGATGAAAAAGTTTCTATTAATTTTTATGCTCGGGATGATACTCATCCCCACCGGCTGTAAAAAGAAAACACCGGCACAACCTGACCCCGAACCACAAATCAGCCACGACCCCATCGTAGCCGACAACGCCAAGGTGATGGATTTAGCAACAAGAGAAGCTATCAGCAACATCGACACCACCAATTTTACCTTTACCTTTTCGGGCGAAACCGACCTGTTGAACAATTTAAAAGTTGGTGATGTATTGGTGGACAGTTGCTCCGACAAAGCACAATACGGCTACCTGCGTAAGGTAACCTCCATTGAAGGCGGCAAAGGCAACAAGGTAGTGCATACCGAACAAGCCAAGCTGTTTGATGTGTTGTATCAGGGAAGCATCGACTTTAACTCGGGCAAATTAACACGCAACCGTATCAGCAAGATTGTTCTTGCCAAAGGGGTAACACTGCGTCAAAATAAAAATACCGATTTCACCGTCTTTGATTTTAACTACGACATGCAGCTGGGTAGCGGCACCAATACCTTCACCCTTCAGGGCAACACCACCTTAAGCATGGATGTGTTTTTTGCCTTCGACTGGCATTGCGATTGTTTACCTACCCCCAGCATTGAGGTTGATAAATTTGAAACCGGCATCGAACTAAATCAAAGTGCCTCCATCAATTTACTCTCGCAAGCAGGAGCGACTCTGTCAACAGGTACCGTTAAGCTGGCGTCTTACTATTTTGAACCCTGGGTATTTTCTGTTGGCCCAATTCCTGTTGTTTTTGTGCCAAAGGTAGATTTAATTATGCACGCCGACGGAACCGTTAGTGCCGAATTTTCCACCGGTGCCTCCGAAGATTTTGACGGCAGGCTGGGCATTCGCTACGTTCCATCAACCGTACAACCTCCCCTGCCGCCAAACGATGGCTGGGAACCCATCGCCGAAGCACCTTATAGTTATAACTATTACCCCCCCAACCTGCAACTGTCAGCCAATGCCGAAGCCCATGTGGGTCCCGAAGCATCGCTTTTGCTGTACGGAATCATCGGCCCGTTCACCAACTTCACCGGTTGTATTCAGCTGGATGCCGATGCTGTTACCGGCACCAACAACTGGAATTTGGACTTTAACGTAGGAGTGAATGCAGAAGTCGGCGTTGAAATCGACATCTTAAACTTTCAGCAAAGAGCTTCCATCGAAAAATGTCTTTTCAAACAAAACCTGATGCACCTCGACAACGAGCCCATGGGTACCGGAATCTTTTTTGAACACCCTCACGATGGTTACAAATACTCCCTCGGCAGCACCATGACCATCAAAGCACGGGTTACCGGCGAAACCCCTTCGCGAGTCGATTTTATTTTGGATGGCAATCTGCTTGGCAGCGACACCGATGAACCTTACCAGTACGAATGGAACACCTCCACCTCCACTCATGGCCAACACACCTTGATTGTAAATGATGTAAAAGATGAAAATGTGATTGCTTCGGATACCGTAACCATCAGCTTATTAAACTCCACATGGGAAGTTGTTGATTTAAGTGATTTAGGGCTCAACAACGAAACCATTAACTACGATGTACGCTTTATTAATAACGAAAACGGGTGGATTGCCGGCGGATCAGCCTACGGCTTGTGGGGCTACCTGCTCCATTCCGAAGATGCCGGCCAAACATGGCAAAATATTGCCCCGGCCGATTTTCTCTATACCATTAAAAAATTGGCATTTCTGGGTGCCGAAGGCGGTGACGGATTAATAATCAGAACATCCGGTAATTATGTTTTTCAGGTTCCTGACTGGTCTCATTATTACGGTTTTTACGATAATGATGGTAATTGGATAAACACTTTTGATGAAGGTGAAGTCTTCGACATAGCCATAAGTCCTACCGGTTACCTCGAAGCTATTTACAAACCATACAACGAATCAGTGTATCAAATTGTAAGTGTGGAAACTTCCACGCACTATGCTATCAGTAGTATTGATATACCCCACAACAAAAGTGTTCCCAAAATCTATTTTCAAAACCTGAAAGGAATCGTTTATAACCTCACTACCAACAGCACCCCCTTGCGGCAGTACATCATGATTTCAAACGATGGAGGCGACAGCTGGGAAACCAAAACATTAAACGCTTCCGGTATCACTCCCGAAGACGACATTAACGGAGCC
>CAZKGB010000046.1:0-8453 GCA_964551935.1 uncultured Lentimicrobiaceae bacterium
GTTTCGGTTCCCAACAACACGTTTTTATCAAAAATGGGATTGAGCTTTTGAAGCACGCTTTCAAGGTGTTGAGGCTGTATTTTACAGGCACAACCCAGTCCGTGTGTGTAGTGGGTAAGCTTGATTTTGCCGGCCTTGGGTTTTTCGGAAACAGGTACCGAATCTTCCTTGGGCATTAACTGTTTAACCGTGCGGATGATTTCGTCGGCAGCCGTTTTGATGTCAGCCATCGTGAGGTCTCGTCCTGTTGAAAACCGGATGGTTCCCATGGCAAAGTTCAGGGGCACCAGCATGGCTTCCAATACGGCAGAAACATCCACGCTTTCGGCATGACAGGCGGCACCTGCCGAAGCGGCAACACCATCCAGCCGGTCGATAAGCGTGTTGGCTTCCACCTTGGGGAAAGAGATACTTAAAGTGTTGGGAAGCCGTTTCTCGGGATGGCCGTTTATTTTAACTGTCGGCAAGGCTTCGGTTAACAGTTTTTGAAGGTAGTTGCGGGTGGTTTGGTAGTGTTCCATGTTTTCATCGAGGTGGTTCTTTGCCAGTTCGGTGGCGGCGCCAAGTCCCACGATTTCCAATACATTTTCAGTTCCGGCACGCAGGTTTTGTTCGTGGTCGGCACCATGAATCAGCTTTTCCAAATGCACCCCTTTACGAATATAGAGGGCACCAATTCCTTTGGGTGCATACAATTTGTGGCCGGCAATACTCAACAAATCAACTCCCATTTTCTGTACGTCAACAGGAATTTTTCCCAGCGATTGAGCAGCGTCAGAGTGTAGAAAGATGTCGTGTTTTTTGGCGAGCTTGGCAATTTCGGCAATGGGCTGTATGCTGCCCACCTCGTTGTTGGCATGCATGACGGTAATCAGTATGGTTTCGGGACGGATGGCTGCTTTCAGCTCATCCATTTTAATAATACCGAACTCGTCTACCGGGATGGTTGAAATTTCGAACCCGTTTTGTTCAAGATACCTGCATACCTCAAAAACTGCCGGATGCTCCACGGCCGAAGTGATGATGTGGTTTCCCCTGTTCTTATTAGCCAGGGCAATTCCCTTGATGGCGTAATTGTTCGATTCGGTTCCCCCGCTGGTAAATATAATCTCCGAGGGGTCGCAGCCAATAAGGTCAGCAATCTGACGACGTGATTTTTCAACCGCCATTTTGGTTTTAACACCATAGCTGTGCACGCTGGAAGGGTTTCCGAAATAGTGCTCCAGATAGGGGCGCATGGCATCGGCTACCTCTTTGGCAATGGGGGTGGTAGCGTTGTAATCGAGGTAAATGGGTTCGGTGGTGTTCATCTACTGTATCTTTGTGTTTTGGGTTAATCAACTACCTGACAAAAGTATTCTTTTTCAAAATTGGGTGGCGATAAATATCAATGAAGTTGTTTAAGGTTTAATTTTTATTTGCATATCAATGTAGAAAAAATTGTCTCGAAGTGTTACGACTCCACGTTTATATATTTTCAACAATCCTGCTTTACTCACCGTAAAAACTACTACTTTTGCAGCCTGTAAAAAAGTACATTATGGCACAAAAACCTTCCATACCGAAAGGAACGCGCGATTTTTCTCCCCTTGAAATGGCACGAAGAAATTATATTTTTAATACCATTCAGGATGTGTTTAAACAATACGGTTATCAACCCATCGAAACCCCGGCCATGGAAAACCTTTCCACTTTGCTGGGAAAGTACGGTGAAGAGGGTGATAAGTTGTTGTTTAAAATTTTAAATTCCGGCGATTTTCTTAAAAAGGTAAAACCCGAAGATTATGAAACTAAAAATCTGAACCGGGTTGCTTTGGCTGTTTCCGAAAAAGGACTTCGCTACGACCTTACCGTGCCTTTTGCCCGATACGTGGTGCAACATCGCAACGACATCACTTTCCCGTTTAAGCGTTATCAAATTCAGCCCGTGTGGCGGGCCGACCGCCCTCAAAAGGGGCGTTATCGCGAGTTTTACCAGTGCGATGTGGATGTGGTGGGCTCTGATTCATTACTTAACGAAGTAGAGCTTATCAGAATTATTGATAAGGTTTTTTATCGTTTGAAGATGAAGGTTACCATCAAGCTCAACAACCGGAAAGTATTGAGTGGCATGGCCGAAACCATCGATGCTTCCGATAAGTTGATTGATATTACCACCGCTATCGACAAGCTGGATAAAATAGGAATTGAAAAGGTTTACGAAGAGCTTCTTTCCAAAGGAATCTCGCAGGATGCCATTGATAACCTGGAGCCTATAATCAACCTGAGTGGTGAAAACGATTCTAAAATTAATTGTTTGAAACAGTTGGTAGGGGATACTGAAACGGGCGGTAAGGGAATTCTTGAGTTGGAATCGGTATTAAACTATTTAAAACCGTTGGGGATTAAGTCAAAAGTGGAAATTGACCAGTCGCTGGCACGCGGGCTGAACTACTATACCGGCGCCATTATAGAGGTTAAGGCCAACGATGTAAGTATAGGGAGTATATGCGGAGGAGGTCGTTACGATAATTTGACCGGTATATTCGGTTTGCCGGATGTTTCGGGGGTGGGTGTTTCGTTTGGTGCCGATCGTATTTACGACGTGATGAGCGAACTGAATCTTTTCCCTAAAGAGGTGGAGACTTCCACGGAGGTGATGTTTGTTAATTTTGGTGAAAATGAGGGAATGCATGCCTTGGAGGTGCTGGCCTTTTTGCAACAAAACGGAATTCGTGCCGAACTTTATCCCGATGCTGATAAGATGAAGAAACAGATGAAGTATGCTAATCAGCGAGCCATTCCGTTTGTTGTTTTAATTGGTGAACAGGAGATGGAAACCAAACAATATACCTTGAAAAATATGACCACCGGCGAGCAGGAAAAACTTTCGGCAGAAAAGATTGTTGAGAAAGTAAAAAATTAGCTGATGGTGTTTGTTGTTTAAATAATTAAAACGCAGAATCCTACATAATAATAATTTCATGCAAAACGTCCATTATATTTCCCCCGAAAAACTGACCTTTAAAAAAGTTTTTGAAATTCTTCATAACAATTTGAAGTTGGAACTTTCGGATGAGTCGAAAGCATTAATTGTAAAATGCCGGAACTATCTTGATAAAAAAATTGAAAGTCAGGACGAGCCGATATACGGTATCAACACCGGTTTTGGAGCACTTTACAACAAATCCATCTCGAAACAGGATTTGGGTAAGTTGCAGGAAAATCTGGTTAAATCGCATGCCTGCGGAACGGGCGATGAAGTGCCATCCGAGATTGTAAAGCTGATGCTTTTGTTGAAAATCCAGTCATTATCCTACGGCCACTCCGGGATTCATCTTGATACGGTTCAACGGCTGATCGACTTTTTTAACAATGATGTTATCCCTATTGTTTATCAGCAGGGATCGTTGGGCGCTTCGGGCGATTTAGCCCCCCTGGCACATATGTCGTTACCCTTGTTGGGGATGGGTGCCGTTAGTTTTGAAGGAAAATACATGGATGCTGCCAACGTGTTAACCAAATTTGGCTGGAAACCGCTTAAGTTAAAATCGAAAGAAGGGCTTGCTTTGCTTAACGGTACTCAATTTATGAGTGCTTACGGAGTTACTTCTTTATTAAAAGTTTTCAGACTTTCGGAGTTGGCCGATATTATCGCAGCGCTTTCATTGGATGCTTTTGACGGGCGCATCGAACCTTTTATGGATGAGTTACATCAAATTCGTCATCACAAGGGACAGATTCAAACTGCCGAACGGTTCAGAACAATTTTGGAGGATAGCGAATTAATCAAACGTCCCAAAGAGCACGTGCAGGATCCCTATTCTTTTCGCTGTATCCCGCAGGTACACGGAGCATCTAAGGATTCGGTAAATTACGTGGCGTATGTTTTTTCCAACGAAATTAATGCCGTTACCGATAACCCGACCATCTTCCCTGATCAGGATGTGATTGTTTCGGGAGGAAATTTCCACGGACAACCGCTGGCGCTGGCATTGGATAACCTGGCCATTGCGGTGGCCGAGTGGGGAAGCATTTCAGAGCGACGTACCTATCAGTTGTTGCATGGCCGCAGAGGATTGCCTTCGTTTTTGGTGGCCAATCCGGGATTGAATTCCGGTTTTATGATTCCGCAATACACGGCTGCTTCTATCGTGAACCAAAACAAACAACTTTGTACGCCGGCATCGGTAGATACCATTGAATCGTCGCAAGGACAGGAAGACCACGTGAGCATGGGTGCCAATGCCGCCACCAAAGCCTACCGGGTGGTTGAAAATCTGGAGCGAATTTTAGCCATCGAGCCTTTTAACGCTGCTCAGGCTCTGGACTTCAGAAGACCTTATAAGACTTCCTCTTTTCTGGAAGATTTCGTAAGAAAATATCGTGAAAAGGTAGCTTTTGTTGACGATGATAAAATTATGCACGATGAAATCATGAAAAGCATCGAGTTTGTCAGAGAGGTTGAGTTTGTGCTTCCCGATGCTTTGATGGAGGGGATATAATTACCCGGTTTCTTTATTGATATATTGCCTGTTCTTTATTCCGCATCACCGGAAACGGAAGGTGCTTTATAGGTAAAACAGCTATTTTCAGGAATGTAACTTTAGAACCTGAAGCATGCCGATATCCGGAGAAACAACCGATAAAATTCGTTTACAATACAAACAACATGAGCCCGTGGTTGGACCAAATAACGCGTGTGTATGGCACAGCGCAGCTAACTCACTACCAGCTTAAACCCAACACCATGAACATTGATTAGTTCAACCTTTGGATCATCTTTCAGGTATTTTCGCAGTTTGGTAATGTACACATCCATCGAGCGGGCATTAAAGTAACTATCGTCGAACCATATTTTATTTAACGCTACCGACCGGTCAAGCACATCGTTGATGTTTTCGCAGAGCATGCGTAATAGTTCGGCCTCTTTTGAAGTTAATTTATGCTGTTCGTTGTTAATCATCAGCAACTGCCGGTTATAATCAAAGGTGTATTTTCCAAACTTGTATATGTTGCTGCTGTTTTTCTTGTCCGCTGCCTGTGTTCTGCGTAATATGGCTTTAATACGCATCAACAGCTCTTCCATGCTGAAGGGCTTGGTCAGGTAATCGTCGGCACCCGCTTCAAAACCCTCTATCTTGTCTTCCTGCATATTTTTAGCTGTCAGAAACAGAAAAGGTATTTTTTTATCCAGCTTTCTAATCTCTTTGGCAAGGGTAAATCCGTCCATGATGGGCATCATCACATCCAGAATACAAAAATCAAAATCTTCGTGCTTAAACTTGTTTAACGCCTCTTTACCATTAGGGGTTAATACCGTTGGAAACCCTTTAGCGTCCAGATATGATTTCAGGATGTTTCCTAAATTTTTATCATCCTCAGCCAATAATACTTTTAACTGCTTTTTCATTGTTATTCGTTTTTAATTTTTTACAATAGGTAAACTAATGGTAAAGGTCGAGCCTTTACCCGGTTCCGAGTCAACCGAAACTGTTCCGCCGTGCAACTCTGTAATAACCTTCACATAATTAAGGCCTAAACCGAAACCTTTAAAATCGTGAATGTTGCCGGTATGCACCCTGTATAGTTTTTCAAATATTTTATTTTGATTTGATTTGCTGATACCAATACCGTTGTCCATAACTCGTACCAAAATTTTGTCGCCTTTATTAATCGTGTTAACAACAATTTTGGGTGTATCAAGCGTATATTTCATGGCATTATCAAGTAAATTGATAAGGGTGTTGGTAAGGTGTGTTTTATCGCCAACAACCATACTTCTGGTAGCATTTTTCGATATGGTTATAGTTCCGGCTTTCGACTGAATCTCTAACTGTTTGCGGTTAACGGCATCTTCTACAATCTGATGCATATCCAGCACCTCTTTTTTCAGTTTCATTTTACCCTGCGAGAAAACAGCTTGCTGTAATATCTGTTCCGCCATGCCACCCAGTCTTTTATTCTCTTCGCTAATTACGCTGATATAGTTGTTGTACATATCTTCCGATTTCTGAATGTCGCGGTCGCGTAGCGCCTCGCACGCCAATGCAATGGTAGAAATGGGTGTTTTAAACTCGTGGGTCATATTGTTAATTAAATCGTTTTTCATTTCCGACAGTTTCTTCTGTTTGAAAATGGTTTGGATGGTCATGTAAAATGAAATGATTATAATTAAAAACAAAACAATTGAAATCGACAGCAATCGCCATATCTGACGAATAATAAACTGCTGTTCGTTGGGAAAATAAATCAGTAACTTTTCGGGAACATAAAACGTACCCGGCGAAACGGTCAGGTTATAAGCAAAGCTGTTGGATAACAACTCTTGTGGATATTTCCCTGTTTTTTGTAGCAGCATCCGGTTGGTAAACGGATCGTAAACCCCAAACTCGTACTCGGTTTTAATCCCTTTACTTTTTAAGTTCACTTCTATTAACGAATCTATTATCAAACCGTTAAAAATAAACTGGTTGTCGGATTTTCCGTTCTGATAGTCGAAAATAATATCCTGTAGCTGCGATTGTGTTCTGCGCACCCGTCGCATTAGTTTGTTAAAATCCCTTTCGGAACTAACTTTTTGAAGGTCGTAAAACAGGGCCTGATTTAATGAGTCGTATGTGTTGAATGCTTTTTGGTTGTTTGAATAAACCTGTTGCTGATTCAGTAAGTCGTGGCGAATTTTCTGATGGTCAATATATTTTACAACGTGTGTCATGGCTTCGTTCACGTCACGGATAAAATTGGAGTATTTTACCTTGGCGGCATCGCGAATCCAAAAAACCTGAATTACCATCAAGCCAATGGTGGCAAAAGTTACCACGCCTATTAATATTGCTGTTTGCCAATTTTTCACTGAGCAAATGTACTAATTCATCAATACCAACGACCATCTGAAATTCAATAGCTTAACATTTCTTAACACTTGTTATAACCCCTTAACATCTCTACCCGTCAGCTTACTCTATTTTTGTATCAGCAAAAAAGCGGTAAGGTAAATAATATCATATACTGCGTTTTGTTAAAAGGGTTTTCATAATTGTTGGTTTAAGGCGGCTTTCGGGCCGCCTTATTTTTTTGCAACGGTTATTATTGTTAAAACAATTCTATTTCCCTTAACACCTTTTTATTCACAAGTAATACAAAGCCTTAATCAGGCAGGTTATTAAACATAAGCCCGCCCTCTTTTCGAGAGCAGGCTTACTAATAAAACCAAATTTCCTACCTTCGGTTTGTTTTATCGTATGAAAATATAATTAGTGGTTTTTGGATATTATTTTTTCAATTTTTTCAAGGCGTTTTTTTAAAGCATCCATCTCCGAAAGCTTTTGCTGAAGGCGGGTAATGGTTTTTTCTTGAGCATCAATAAGTAATTGTTGTTCGTAGTTGGTTTTGTAATTGTAGGTAGTCAGCTCGTCAGTGAGAATTGCGTTATTTTGATGCAATCCTTCAGGCAGGGAAGCGGGGTCAAGTTCCGGCAATCCCCGGTCGGTTTTGGCATCAAAACTGCCCGGTTTTTTGGCTTTGGGCGGATGGGCAACAATTTCCGAAATCACATCACGATTTACAAAGGCTGCTGCACCCTGATTAAACAGGTCGTCGTAGTAAATATCATCCCAGGCCATGCCGTTTATTCCCAAATCACTACCTTTATGACTTCCCGGTAAAAGGTCTCCATCTTTTATAAAGATATTACCGTGATGATAGAAAAATATCCGGTCTTCGTCGTTGTCGTAGCCTATGGAACCGCCGTAAACACTGTTATCGTAAAACTTTACCTGCGCCAGGGTTGAGCCGGCAGCTTTTAAATATAGCGATGCTCCGGAAGTAGTAGATTCGATATTGGCGTAAACACTGGTACTTGTTTGTTTTACCTGGAAGTTGCCCAGCACGTCCAACCTTTCAGCGGGATTGCTAACGCCAATACCTATTTTGGGAGTTGTAAGTGATATGTCGGTCCCGTAAATGATGTTTCCGATATTCAACTGGTTGGAAGATGTTGGAGCAGTGGGTTGTGTATTATATCCGATCATGATGTTGTACCATCCGGAGGTGATGTCTTTTCCTGCCAGGAAGCCGGTTGCCACATTATAGCTACCGCTGGTGGCATTTAAAAGCGATTGATTACCAACTGCTACATTGTTTGCACCATGGGTATTGGCTTTCCCCGACTGATATCCCAAGTAGGTGTTTCGGTTTGTTGTAAGGTCGTCATTCAACCCCGCTTCATCGCCCAGGAAAACGGAATTTCCCGTATTCTTTACTTCTATTCTTCCGCTATCTAAAACAAAATATTCAACTCCTCCCATGTCGAAACGGATTTTATCTTCGTTGGCATTTTTTTCTACCTGTATCAACGTATTGCTGTCGGCATCGTACAGTACATCGTGTATGTCAACGTCAACGGGTAGTGTTTCCCACGAAGCCAGTCCGTCGGCATCCGATTGTAAAACTTTACCTGCTCCCGGATTGCC
>CAZKGB010000046.1:8553-11304 GCA_964551935.1 uncultured Lentimicrobiaceae bacterium
ACGAAGCCAGTCCGTCGGCATCCGATTGTAAAACTTTACCTGCTCCCGGATTGCCTCCGGTAATTTTAACCTGACCGTTTATTTCGAGACGGGCCGTGGGGTTTTTTACTCCTATACCGATGTTTCCCGATGATACAACATCACCGGTTCCGTCCATGTTGTTTCCGTAAATAAGATTGCCAATAACCAGCTGGTTGTCAGTCGATACGTTGGCAACATGTGTTTGTCTGCCAATCGCAATATTTCCCGAACCGGTAATATTGTTTCCGGCATACCTTCCGAGAGCGGTGTTGTTGTTCCCATCGGTGTTGTTGTAAAGCGCATAACTGCCCAATGCCGTATTGTTTGAACCGTCATAATTTTGGAACAAAGCTTTTTTGCCTTGTGCCGTGTTTTCCGAACCATACCTGTTCGACAACATCGAACTGTCGCCAACTACGGTATTGTTCGACCCTGTAGTATTGCTATAAAGTGTTTTGGAACCTATCGAGACGTTGTTGTCCGAGACATAACTGCTTATCCTTCCGGTATAGTACAAGGCAGAATCGCCGATGGCTATCTGATTTGAACCTTGACGGTTGTAATATAGTGCCGAATAACCTACTGCCACATTGGAATTTCCATCGTTATTTCCGTTTAAAGCATGACTTCCCAAAGCAGTGTTGTAAGAACCCGTTCTATCGTGATAAAGGGCTTTTGAACCTACCGCCACATTGTTGCTTGAGCTATCGGAAAATAAACCTGATTGGTATAAGGTTGAATCTCCAATGGCAACCTGACAGCTTCCCTTTGTGTTGCTACTCATCGAACCGGGCCCGATGGCTATATTGGAAGTTCCGTTTAAATTACTATAAAGGGCTTGGTGTCCGATGGCGATATTGTTATCTGCAATGGAGCGAAACAGCGTTTTATAACCCAGTGCTATATTGTTGTCTCCCTTTTTACCGTAACGCATCGACATATAACCTGTGGAAACATTATAATTGCCCGATGTATCGCTGTATAGTGCCTGATAGCCCGTGGCAATATTTCCAATACCATTGGTGTTGCTGTATAGGGCTTCCCGCCCGAAAGCACAGTTGTAATTACCCGATGTGGTTTTATACATAGCGTAGGCCCCTATGGAGTTGTTATATTTACCATTAAGGTTGCTCTTTAAAGATCTGCTTCCGATGGCAACATTTTGATTTCCCGAATTGGTTTTATATCCTGCATAAGAACCGATGAATACATTGTACCGATAGCTTGAAGATGTATCGTTTGCACCGGCATAAAATCCGAAACAAACAGAACCGTTGTCACCTTCGTTAAAAAATTTACCCTCTTTTGTAATGGTCAGAATATTTTGGTTGTTTACCCGGAACTTTAAATCGTTTTCGTCGGTGGTACCAATAAAGTTTTGATATTGATTGATGCCACTATTACCCTTTAAACTCCACGAGTCTCCTTCGGAGTTTAGTTTATTCCATGCGTTATAGTTGTAGTAATAAAAACCTTCTGTATTGTCTGTTTGGTAAACCAGCAATCCGTTGGCCGGGTTTTGTATGGCTTCACGCTCTTCCATTGTCATGCGCGGAATCAACAATCCTTTTTCGGTTGAAGAAACATCCAGCATAGCAGATTGGCTGGCCTCAGCACCTGAAGTGTTTATGGCAACCTGAGCTTTTAGTGAAACTGCCATTAAAATGAATGCAATAAGGCTAAGAATAGGTAACTTTTTCATTGTGCTTTGTTTATAAGGGTATAATTGGTAATTCTTTTTTGTGCGATGGTGATTTTATTGGAAATTACTTTTAACTCAATGCTACCTCGGTTTTGAAAATATCCGGCGGGAAGCATAATAAAATTGGTGTTTGAAAAAGGATAACGTAGGCTTAAACCGGTGTCTTTGTAAAGAAGCAAAATAGAACCTTCGTTAATGAGGTCGTCAAATTGAAAGGATACTCCGGTTTCGTTGGTGATAATTAAACATTTCATAATGTGTTATGATTCGATAGTTTTGTTTTGCAATACAAATCAAGGCTAAACAAACGTTGGCAGCAAAGTATTTGAGTATTAAAAAAGGATGCAAGTAATACAATACAGGTATTAAAAAGGGATGCAATCAAAATTAAATAAACTAAGAAACAGATAGATGCGTATTCATATATGGATTTAGTACTTTTAGATGCCGGGATTCATTATCTTTGTGGGAAACCAATGATTATGCATTCTTGTATTGAATATTCTTGCAAAAAAACAGGTAACGGGTATTGGAGAATATTGTTAACGATTATAGTAGTGTTTAGCGCTTATGTTACTCAATCGGCAACCGACCCTCAACAAAAAAGTGAGTTATCTGATTATAATAATAAAGCCATAAAATTCTGGGATTCTTCGCTTGACAGTGCTTGTTATTACAGCAGAATGGCAGTAAATTATTCTGAGAAAAATCATATTCTTTCGGAGCAATCGGCCAAAGCCTGTTTGTATATGTCGGTGGCACTGTTTTATCAAAGCAAGTATGATTCGGCGGTCTATTATGCCATAAAAGGGTTAGATATTTCAGATACTATCCATTCCAAATGGGGCGAAGGATTTGCAACCAATTTGCTTTGTGTTCTTGAACGACGGAGAGCCCATTATCAAAAAGCGATTAATTATGGCTTGCTTAGTGTAAAAATAAGGAAACAACTACAAGACACTTTTAACCTGGCGGGTGCCTATCAAAACCTGGCTAATATTTACAGTATGATAGGAAAGCCGCTCAAT
>CAZKGB010000047.1:0-11279 GCA_964551935.1 uncultured Lentimicrobiaceae bacterium
AACTGTCAATCAAGGAAAACATTCCCATAGCAGGTAAAGACTTTAAAACCGGACAAACCCTGATGAAAACCATTTTAGGACCGGGGTTAAAAACCCGATTGCTGGGTATCGACGGATGGTTTTCAACCAATATTCTCGGAAACCGCGATGGCGAAGTGCTCGATGATGTCGACTCCTTTAAAACAAAAGAAGTTTCAAAACTCAGTGTACTGGATAGCGTGTTGGAACCCGATAAATATCCTGATCTGTATAAAAACATGTACCACAAAGTACGCATTAACTATTACCCCCCAAAAGGCGACGACAAAGAGAGTTGGGATAACATTGACATTTTCGGCTGGCTTGGTTACAAAATGCAAATCAAAATTAATTTCTTATGCAAAGATCCTATTCTGGCTGCTCCCGTTGTTTTGGACCTTGCAATTTTTATGGATTTGGCACAACGGGCAGGCATGAGGGGAATACAGGAATGGCTTTCGTTTTATTTTAAATCGCCTCAAACAAAGGAGGGATTACAACCCATTCACGACATCTTTTTACAACGCATCAAGTTTGAAAATACTTTACGTCATCTGATGGGTGAAACATTAATAAATTATCTCGGCTTAGATTATTACGAAGAAGACAACCGTTAATAAAAACAATGAAACTTTATAAAACAATAGCATCGGGGTTGGGTAGCGGATATTCACCGATAGCACCGGGTACGGCGGGATCGATAGTGGGTGTTGTGCTGCTTTACCTGTTTAATTGGATATTAATTTATAAGGGTTTTGGTAAGGAAGCAGTCTGCGTGCTCAACCTCACCGCTATTGTTTTATCTGTATTTATTGGCGTGGCAGCCATAAAAAAAGTTCATACCATTTGGCCACACGATGCTCCTTCTATTGTAATCGACGAAATAGCCGGTGTGTGGATAACCGCTTTTATGATACCCTTAAACTGGAAGTATTATCTCTACGCTTTGGTTATTTTTAGATTTTTCGACATCCTTAAACCATTGTACATCAGGAAACTTGATGACCTGAAAAGCGACTGGAGTGTGATGCTTGACGATTTGCTGGCAGGGGTTTACGGTTTTGTTGTTTTACAACTGCTGATGTATTTCAACATTGTTTAAAATGAGTCAAAAACCCAATATAATTACTTCATTCATTCGGTACAATATTGTATCTGTTACGGCAACCCTCATTGATTTTGTCGTGTTTCTGTTTTTGTCCGAATTATTGGGTATCTGGTACATAACAGCAGCCATTACAGGGTCTGTTACCGGCGGTGTTGTTGCCTTCGTTTTCAATCGTAACTGGGTATTTTTAGGTAAAGAAGGCAAAATAAGCATTCAGGCAGTTAAATATTTTGCAGTATGGGGAGGCAGCATCGTTTTAAACACGTTAGGATTGTTTTTAATGGTTGAAGATACCGGTTTAAGCAAGGTTTTGGCGAAAATTATTGTATCGGTAATTGTTGGTTACGGTTTTAACTTTTTGATGAACAGGTATTACATTTTTAATAAATGAACAAATTAAATAATATAGTTATCAATCTGCTGATTTTTGTTCAGTTGATGCTCCTCTCGGTACTGCCGGTTTCTGCCCAGCAACTTACGCAAGTCAAGGGTCACGTTATTGATGCAGCAACTAAAGAGCCGCTGCCTTTTGTAAATATCGTGTTTGAGGGAAAAAACATCGGAACAACAACTGATTATAACGGTCAGTTCAATATCACAACCCAATGGGCTTCAAACAGAATAACGGCTTCGTTTCTTGGTTATCGTAAACAAACCAAATTTGTTGAAATCGGTAAACGGCAAGTTATCAACTTCGAACTAAACCCCGATTCGCTTAATCTGGAAGAGGTTGAAATTGTTTCAAAACGTAAACGCTATCGCAACAAAAACAATCCTGCTGTTGACCTGATTAAAAGAGTTATTAATAACAAAGACAGCAACCGATTGGAGAAGCTTGCCTATTACAAATACGATAAATATGAAAAAGTAGAGTTCGACATCAATAACATTACCGAGAAGTTTAGAAAGAAAAAGCTATTTAAAAAGATCCAGTTTATTTTTAGCTATGTTGACACATCGGAATTAAATGGTAAACCGTACCTGCCGTTTTTTCTGAAAGAAACCCTGTCGGAAGTTTACTATCGCAAAACTCCCAAAGGAACAAAAGAATACATCAAGGCCTCTAAAATGATTGGTTTTCACGATTACTTAGATAATCAGGGAATTGGCCATGTTATTGATAATATGTATCAGGATATTGATATTTACGACAACAACATCAACTTACTTACCAATCAGTTTACAAGCCCCATATCGCCCTTGGCCCCAACCATTTACAAATTCCACATAATCGACACCCTTAACGTAAACGGATATCGATGTATCAACATAGCTTTTCTGCCGCGTAACAAATTTGATTTTGCTTTTGTAGGAAACCTTTACGTTACTGACGATGAGGAATTGGCTGTTGTTAAAGTCGATATGAGGGTTACAAAATACATCAACCTTAATTTTGTGAAAGACCTGCAAATAGTTCAGGAATTTAAAAAGGTTAACAATTCTGTTTGGCTGTTGAACAGCGACAAACTTGTTGTGGACTATAATATTGCCAACAGAAGTACGGGATTGTTTGGCAGAAGAACAAACTATTATGATAACTATATCCTGGATAAGGCAATTCCCGATACGGTTTTTAAAGGAGCCGAAAAAAGTATCCGTTTACCGGGAAGCCTGTCGCGTAGCAACGAATACTGGAAACAAAACAGACTTTCGAATCTATCGGAAAAAGAGGAAAACATTTATGCCATGGTTGACAGCGTTCAGCATGATCCCGCTTTTAAACGCACCATCGATGTGATTATGCTTTTCGTTGCCGGTTACTGGAATTTCAATAAAATTGATGTCGGACCTGTAAATACCTTTTATAGTTTTAATGATGTGGAAGGATTCCGGCTCAGGCTGGGCGGAAGAACCAGCGATAAGTTCAGTAAAACGTTCCGAATGGAGGGGTTCGTTGTTTACGGGTCTAAAGATGAACGTTTTAAATATTCGGCCAAAGCAACGCTGTCATTAAACAAACATCCGTTAAGGGAAATTCCCAAGCACTCTATTATGGCCATGTATCAGCGGGAAACCAATTTTCCGGGTATGGAAATGCAATTCATCAACGAAGATAATTTCCTCTTGTCGTTTAAACGGGGAGTGGCCGATAAAATACTCTACTACGACATGTTTAAACTGGAATATTACCGCGACTGGAAAAATGATATTTCAACCACACTCGACTTTAAATACATGGAGGAAAAGCCCGGGGGCACACTCTCGTTTAATTATGCCGACTTTGAAAAAGAGCGTATCACATCCAGCGAAATAATTACTACTATTCGTTACGCTCCCAACGAAACATTTTATCAGGGCCTGGATTACAGAACTCCTATCATTACAAAATACCCCATTTTTCAACTTACCTACAATCAGGGATTTAAAGGGCTGTTTAACGCCGACTATCAGTACAGTAAGTTTAAATTCAATTTTTTTAAACGCTTTTACTTATCTCCCATCGGATTCACCAATTTCGAGATTGAAGCGGGAAAACTTTTCGGTTCGGGTATTCCGTTTCCAAACATGTTTATTCACAGGGCTAACCAAACCTACTCTTATCAAATTCGCTCGTACAACCTGATGAACTTTTTGGAGTTTGTTAGCGATGAATATGCCTCTTTGTTTGTCGAACACCATTTTAACGGCTTTATTATGAACAAAATCCCGTTAATGCGTCGCTTAAAATGGCGTTCCATTATAACCTTTAAAGGAATTTATGGCGGAGTTAGTGATAAAAATAACCCAAACGTTACAGATGGTTTGATGCTATTTCCTATGGATATGTATGGGAACCCAACCACCTTTACACTTAAGGATAAGCCCTATATTGAAATAAGTGCCGGAATTGGCAATATTCTGAAATTTTTCAGGGTAGATATTGTTAAACGTGTTACCTATTTAAACAATCCAAATGTACAAGAGTACGGTATAAGAGCCCGATTTAAATTCGATTTTTAATGAAGAAAAAAATATTCATAACAGGAGCAAACGGCTTTATTGGTAGTCACTTAACCGAAGAAGCCCTGGAAAAAGGATACAAGGTATATGCCGGAGTAAGGAAATCAAGTGATTTAACTCATATTAAAAACCTTCCGGTTACATTGGTTGAAATGGACTTTTCCGACAAAGCGAAACTCTTACAAACGGTTAAGCAATACGGAAAATTCAATTACATTATTCATAATGCCGGTATTACAAAATCGTGCAAGCGGGAAACGTTTAATGAAGTGCATTACGAATATACAAAACGTTTTATTGAAGCTTTATACGAAACCAATACCGTTCCGGATAAGTTCATTTATATGAGCAGTCTGGCTGCTATTGGCCCGGGTAATGAATCAACCTTTGAGCCCGTTAATCAACATACCGAACCCCACCCTGTTTCTCATTACGGTGTGGCCAAAATCAAAACCGAACGTTATATTAAATCGCTGAACAATTTTCCATTCCTGATATTCCGGCCGACAGGAGTTTACGGCCCCCGCGAAAAAGATTATCTTGTTGTGTTTAAAAATATAAAACGCGGTTTGGAAACTTATGTGGGGACTAAAAACCAACATCTCACCTTTCTTTTTATAAAAGATTTAACACGGCTCATAATGAGTTCGTTAGAATCTAAAATAGTTAACAAATCATACTTTGTTTCCGATTTAAAAAGTTATACAACAGTTGAGTTTTCGGAGATTATTAAAAACGAGCTAAACACAACCACAATAGCGTTGGTATTTCCCGAATTAATTGCAAAACCAATCGCCTATCTGAATGAAAAATTGTCCTGTTTTTTCCTGAAAAAGTCACCAACTTTTAATCGTGACAAGTTCAGGGAGCTGATCAGAAAAAATTGGTTATGCGATAGTAGTACACTAGTTGACGACTTTGGATTTACCCCTGAATTCGATTTAAAAAGTGGTGTTCACTATACAATTCAATGGTACAAAAAACAGAAATTATTATGACAGGATTACAATATATTTTTATCCTATTTATAACTGTTTTTACAGGGATTTCTAACGATCATAACTATCCCGTTCCCAAAAAAACAGATAACCTGCTTTTCTACATTCAACGAAACCACAACGCAAATACCATTATTTACGATGCCCGGTTTGATAAAAACGGAATGTTGGTTAACGATGATCCGGTTGATGTTTACTGGAAAAGATACGAGGAACAAAATCAGCGAATGGAACTACGGTTTATCGACAGGTGGTATGCCTACGGCGTTGATTGCGAAAAAGTAAACGACAGCAAAGGCCTTTTCAAAATTAAATTAACTGCTGATAAATCAAGGTTTTTTTGGTTAAAACAAACGGCACCTTTTAATGCCATGGTAACAACCGAAATAAACGGCGAACAATGCAAGCTCGACCATTTATACATCTATGCCGACGAATCGGGTATCTGGCCAAAAGTTGAATACGTTGAATTATTCGGTAACAATATTCATTCGGGAGAACAAGTATATGAAAAACTAATCATTAATTAACATGGGGTTCAATCGTTTTACTTATAAAAATATTGTTGTAAACAGCTTAATTACAGCACTGTATTTATTATTTAACTATATAACAACCGGTTTACGACCCGAAAACTATTATCTTGTTTTAATTTGGTGGTCAGCATTCTATTTATCGGAAAAATCGCGCCGCTTTGTATTGGGTTTTTCCATTTTCATTTTGTTTTGGATTATTTACGATTCCATGCGTGTACTTCCCAATTATGAAGTGTCAACCGTTCATATTAAAGAGCCGTATGATTTGGAAAAATTACTTTTCGGTATTGATTATCATCATAAACTACTTACCCCCAACGAATATTTTGCCATCAGCAATACACACGTTTTAGATTTTCTTTCAGGTTTCTTTTACATCAACTGGATGCCTGTTCCTTTGGCTTTTGGACTCTGGCTATTTGTAAAGGATAAAGAACTGTTTTTAAAATTCTCCCTTGTTTTTTTAGCCGTTAACCTGCTGGGGTTTATGGTGTACTATATTTATCCGGCGGCCCCTCCGTGGTATGTGGCAAAATACGGGTTCGATTTACACATTGGCGTGCCCGGCAGCAGAGCCGGACTTGCCCGTTTTGATGAGCTGATACATTATCCCCTTTTTGAAGGTATCTATAATAAAAATGCCAACGTTTTGGCAGCCATGCCGTCGTTACATGCAGCCTATCCGGTTATTGTTCTCTATTTTGGTTTAAAGAAAAAAGTGGGCCGGTTTAATATTCTTTTTGCCGTTTTCGTTGCCGGCATATGGTTTTCGGCAGTCTATTCCGGTCATCACTACATTATTGATGTAATCGCCGGAGTACTGCTTACCCTTTCTGTTTTGTTTGTTTCCGAAAAACTGTTTCGGCAACCATCCATAAAAAACGCTTTAAATAGCTTTGTTAAGCTGATTTAACCTGTCTATAGACTTTTAACCGTTCTTCTTTCCATTCAGGCTTGAATTTGATAAACCCGAAAAGTTTTTTCTTAACCATTTGGTTAATATTAACCAATTGGTTAAGTTTGTACCATGAAATACAACAAGGATACCGGTAATAAAATACTTACATCGGCTATTACCGAGTTTGAAGAGAAGGGCTACAGCGGGGCACGCATGCAGTCAATTGCCAACAGGGCGGGTATTAACAAGGCGCTTTTGCACTACTATTATAAAAGCAAGGATGCCCTTTTTCAAATTATCATGAAACGGGCATTTAATACGTTTATGCCGGAGGTTGTTCGCGTTTTTAATGAAGACCTGGATATTTTTACCACCATCGAAATATTTACGGCTACTTACATCGACTCCTTTATTAACAACCCGAGGATTCCGGGATTTATTACCCAGGAGATTAACCACAATCCCGACAGGTTACTGGATTTGATTCGCTCTTCAGGGGTGGACACCGGTTCTGTTAAGCAGAAAATCAGCAAAGCTGTTGAAGAAGGTCATATTATAGCCATCCAACCGGAACAGCTGATGGTAAATATCATTTCACTGTGTCTTTTTCCTTTTGTAGCCAAACCCATTGTAACCGGCTTAATTCTTGAAGGCGACAACAACGCTTTTGACAGGCTTATTAATACCAGAAAAAAAGAGGTCGCTCAATTTATAATAAACGCCATTAAAAGGGAAAAAATACAGGAAAACAGCAACCAACCTTGTTGAGGCTTGGGTTACAGAACACCATTAAAAATCAGTTAATGAATTACAAAACTACATACAGATGAAGAGATTAATCATTTTACTGGGGCTGTTACCGTTGTTAGCATTTAGTCAGGAAATAACTCTTGACTCCTGCATTTCGGCAGCCAAACAAAACTGGCCGGCCTTTAAAAAGCAGCTCACCATTACCAATCAGCGGCAGCTTATCAACGAAACCCTCAACAAAAACTATCTCCCAAAGCTTAATCTTTCCGGGCAGGCCACTTATCAGTCGGAGGTAGTTACATTCCCCGAAATTCCTACCATGCCCGGTTTTTTCCCTGAATTTCCTCAAGATAATTACAATGTGGAATTGGGAGTAAATCAAATTATTTGGGATGGCGGTGCTGTTAAATCAACCAAAGCGTCACAGTATGCCGCCAACGATGTTGAAATTCAAAAACTCAATGTTGAAACTTACGGCCTCATCGGCAAAATCAATCAGCTGTACACCAACTATCTTTATCTGATTAAAAGTAACGATATTATACATCTTTCGATAAATGAGCTGGAGAAAAACATAAAAATTTTAAACTCTGCTTACGAAAACGGCACCCTCTTAAAAAGTGATCTCAACAACGTAAACGCGGAAAAGCTCAAGTTGCAAAAAGAGTTGATCAGGGTGGAGTCGTCGCGGTTAAACCTTATCCGGTCGTTAAATCTTATAACAGGCTTGTCTTTAGATACAAGTTATCGGTTTTCCGAACCCGATGTGAGCCAAAACGGTAACGTGTTACGCCCGGAACTGGCTTTATTAGATGCTCAACTGAAATATACCGGATCAACCCTGGCAAAATTTAAAACCAACCGGATGCCTAAATTTTTTGCTTTCGGGAAAGCCGGATACGGCCGTCCCGGATACGATTTTATGAACATCGATTTACATGGCTATTACATGGTGGGGGCAAAGTTTACATGGGAAATATTCGACTGGAACCTCTATAAAAAGCAAAAACAACAGGTTACCCTTCAGCAGCAATTAATTAAAGATAGCCGTGCCGTTTTTGAAAAGCAACTGACCATCGAAGAGCAACAGCATCTTTCTGAAATAGAACAGTACAAAAGGCAAATCGCGATTGATAAAGAGATTGTAAAACTTAAACAAGATATTTACAAAACTGCCGAAAGCCAAATGAAAAACGGCACCATCACCTCCGTTGAATACCTGAAACTTTTTAACGAGTGGAAGCGCGCCAGCCTTACGGCAGAGATGGATAAGCTTATGCTGGTTACCGCGAAGCTCAATTATAATTACACCAAAGGTGTTAAGCAATAAACCATTGTATTAGATAAAAATAACTTAACCTATGAAAAACATTGTAAAACCCCTCATCCTGCTTTTAGCCATCGTGTTGTTAAACGCGTGCACCCGGGAAGAAGCCGCCGATGCCTACGGTAATTTTGAAGATGACGCGGTTGTGGTTTCCGCAGAAAATGCCGGCAAACTCATCAACTGCCGGATAGAAGAAGGAAAACAATTTAAAATCAATGACCTTGTAGCCATTATCGACACCATCCCTTTTCATTTGAAAAAGCAGGTGTTGTTAGCGGGCATGCAAACCATCGAAAGCAAAGCCGATAATGTAGAAGCACAACGCTCCGTTTTAGAAGAGCAATTGGATAACTTAAAGGTTAATCAAAAACGCATTCGCAAAATGTACAAGGATGGTGCTGCTACCAAAAAGCAACTGGATGATATCAATGCTCAGGTGTCTGTTACCAAACAGAAAATCGATAACATCAGGATACAGCGAAATTCGGTGCTTGCCGAAAAACAGAGTCTTGAAGCACAAATAAATCAAACCAACGACATGATATCAAAATGTTTGATTCGAAATCCTGTCAACGGAACGGTACTAATTAGTTTTGTTAAGCAAGGTGAATTTGTTGCTCCCGGAAAACCGTTATACACCATCCAGGATGTGAGTTACCTGACGTTAAAAGCCTACGTGACCGAAACACAACTTACCCGAATCAGGCTTAACCAAAAAGTAGAAGTAGAGGTAGATGCCCTGAAAGGAACCAAAACACTGCCCGGAACCATTACCTGGATTAGTAGTCAGGCCGAATTTACTCCCAAGCAGATACAAACCAAAGAGGAGCGTCGTAATTTGGTTTATGCCATCAAGGTTAAAGTGGCCAACAGGGATGGAATCCTCAAAATCGGGATGCCTGCCAATTTGAATTTCAACTAAGCAACAGATGATTTCCATCGAAAACATCAGTAAAAGCTACGGCGATGTCCATGCTCTCAACAGCATCAGCTTTAAAGTTAACAAAGGTCAGCTTTACGGATTAATCGGTCCTGACGGATCGGGCAAAACATCGCTTTTCAGAATATTGACCTCATTACTCAAGCCCACCGGGGGAAAAGCCACCATGGCGGGTTTTGACACCGTTGACGATTATAAAGAGATTCGCAAAATAGTGGGGTATATGCCGGAACGGTTTTCGCTTTACCTGGACTTAACGGTTGAGGAAAACCTGAAGTTTTTTGCCACGGTTTTTAATACCACCATCGAAAAAAATTACCACCTGATAGAGGATATTTACAACATGCTTGAGCCGTTTAAACACCGGCGTGCCGGCGATTTGTCGGGTGGCATGAAACAAAAACTGGCACTTTCGTGTGCCCTGATTCATAAACCGGAAATATTATTGCTGGATGAACCTACCACCGGTGTTGACCCCGTTTCAAGAAGAGATTTCTGGAACATCCTTAAAAATTTGCAAAAAACAGGACTTACCACCCTGGTTTCAACACCTTTTATGGAAGATGCCGAGCTTTGCGATGAAGTAGCACTTATTCAAAAAGGAGAAATATTAAAGATCGACACCCCCGAAAAAATTGCCCTCGCTTACCCCCACCGATTGTGGAAAGTGATTTCTGAAAACAACTACCGGACACTTAAGGTACTCGATTCATTCAGCAATAAAATATCTGCCTTTTCATTTGGGAATTCGATACATCTTGCCACCGGCAGCGAAACAACAAAAAACATGATTGAAACGTATCTGAATAAGCACGAAGTTAAAGTAATTAGCATTGAAACAATACGTGCCCGTATTGAAGATGTGTTTATGGAGTTAATGTCAAACGACGAAACATTATCATGACAGAAGAAAAAGTTATCATAGCAAAACATTTAACCCGCTCTTTCGGTAAGTTTACCGCTGTCGATCACATTAGTTTTGAAGTAAACAGCGGTGAGATATTTGGTTTCCTCGGAGCCAACGGTGCCGGAAAAACCACCGCCATAAAAATGCTGACCGGAATTTTATCGTCAACTTCGGGAGAAGCCATGGTGGCAGGTTTTGACATTAAAAAGCAACGGAACAAGCTAAAAGAGCATATCGGGTATATGAGTCAGAAGTTTTCGTTGTACGAAGA
Organism: uncultured Lentimicrobiaceae bacterium; assembly: GCA_964551935.1. Lineage (GTDB taxonomy): Bacteria > Bacteroidota > Bacteroidia > Bacteroidales > F082 > B16-G9. The sequence goes on from CAZKGB010000047.1 coordinate 10,694, forward strand.
TTTAACCCTTAAAGAAAACATCCGTTTTTATGGCGGCATTTACGGATTAAACAAAAAAGAAATTATTCGTAAAACCGGCGACATGGCCGAGCGTTTGGATTTAAAAAGTATTGAAAATACTCTTATTTCTGAAATTCCTTTGGGATGGAAACAGAAGATCGCCTTTTCGGTAGCCACTTTACATCATCCTAAAATTGTGTTTCTGGATGAACCTACCAGTGGTGTCGACCCCATCATGCGCCGGCAATTTTGGAACCTTATTTACGAGGCTGCCGCCGATGGAATTACTGTTTTTGTAACCACCCATTACATGGATGAGGCCGAATATTGCGACCGTATCTCCATGATGGTTGAAGGAAAAATTGCCGCCCTTGGAAGCCTGCACGAGCTGTTGTCGAAATACGATTCGAAAAATATGGATGAGGTATTTATTAAACTGGCAAGATGAAAACATTTATAGCATTTGTAAACAAGGAGTTCAAGCATATCTTTCGTGATAAACGAACGCTGATAATCCTGTTTGGAATGCCCATTGTTTTGGTAACCCTTTTTGGCTTTGCCATCACCACCGAAATAAAAAATGCCC
>CAZKGB010000048.1:0-11170 GCA_964551935.1 uncultured Lentimicrobiaceae bacterium
TTCAGAAGTATGTTGATAAAGATATCGGTTAAGGGTATCCGTTACAAATGCTTTTAACTGGTTGATGTTGGCGGTATCGTCGAGGCTGGCATTTAAAAACAGGCGAAATTCGGGTTGAATCTTTTTTAACCCGGCTTGCATATTGGCAGTATCTATGTCGAACAGCGCTTTGCCGTATTGTTTAATGCGGACAGTTACGTCGGGAAGCTTGCCGTTGTCGACAACCGGGATGTATTTCTTTTTTTTGTTGCCGCAACCCTGGAAAATGATGGTGGCAATCAACAACAAAACCAAAAACCGATACTTTACTTGCATAAGTTAAAATTTGTTCTAAAAAACGAAAAATGTCAATACAAACTGTATCGACATTCTTCATTAACTTGAAATTAAGATCTAAACTAGAATATCTTCCATCCGAGGGTGACGACAAACAAATTTGATTTTGAAGTAACCGTGTTTCCGTCAAATTGAACATCGTTTAAAATGTTTGATAATCCCCCCACGTATTTAATATCAACGGCAAACATTAAAACATCAACCCCCACGCCAACATCGTATTGCCAGTTGGAGTCTTTAAAGTCCTCGGGAATAAGAGCCGTTTCGTAGTCGTCAGCATTACCACTGGTTGTGTTTACCGTTTTGTCCAACACAAAGTTAGCTACAACACCACCAAACAAACGTATGTTTACAATCTCCAAATTAATCATCCTCCAACCTACATTTAATGGCACTTGCAGCGATTTCAAACTAATTTCCTGTTCCAGGGGTGATATCCCACCGCTAATGGAGGGCGTTTTAAAAATACTGCCCTGGGTATAATAATTTACTTCGGGCTGAATGTAGATTTTCTTACCCATCCGCACAAAAGCACCGATTAGAAAATTGTTCTTCATGCCGTTTTCTATGTCTCCCTGATCGACTGAGAGTTTAGAGGCTGTATAGCCAATTTGGGGGCCAAAATGTAATTGGCCGTACGAAAGTGCAGCAGTTGAAACGGCCACTAGAAAAATTAAAAGCTTTTTCATAATAAAACTATTTTTGATGGTTAATGACTAAACGAAGTTGGTATTATTGTATTATCCACAAAGATATTTATTTTTTTTATACTGGTAGAATTTCTTGTTTTCAATTTTTATAAGTAAACAGGATGTTAAAATAGGTTTGGCCGGTAATTGCACTTTTTATCTTGCGAGTATCAATAAACAGATAAATTCCATTAAAAGGAAGTTGTTGAGAAGGAAAGTCCGGGTAAATCGTTTTTATTACTTTTGCACATTAAACAATATCAAACTATGTTTACAACAGAGATGGTAAACCGGCTCTTCGCATCATTCGATGGTACACGGGTTTTAGTAATTGGTGATGTGATGCTTGACACCTATGTTTGGGGTAGTGTAAATCGCATCTCCCCCGAGGCACCCGTCCCCATCGTGGCTGTCGAAAAAAGAGAAGTCAGGCTGGGAGGTGCAGCCAATGTGGCGTTAAACCTTAAGTCGATGGGCGCTGAACCTGTTTTGTGTTCGGTGGTGGGGCAGGATGCAAGAGGAGATGAGTTCGGTAAACTGTTACAAAAGGATAACTTGTCAACCACAGGGATTATTAAAAGTGCCGACAGAAAAACAACTACAAAATTCCGAATTATTGGTAACAACACACAGCTGTTACGGGTTGACGACGAAACTACAACCTCGCTGCTCCCGACCGAAAAAGAAAAGTTGAAGCTGAAGATTAGTAATATTCTTGACGAAGAGTCTATCAGAATTATTATTCTCCAAGATTATGATAAAGGGGTCTTGGATAAGGAAATAATAGAGTTTACGGTTGATCTGGCATCTTCAAAAAATATTCCCCTGGCGGTCGATCCCAAACAGAAGAACTTCCTTTTTTATAAAAATGTTACCCTGTTTAAACCCAATCTTAAGGAGATAAACGAAGGGCTGAACCTTGCAATAACAGGCGAAAATCAACAGCAGGTTGAAGCTGCCGTAACCCAATTACAAACGAGTCTTAATGCCGATATCATTATGAATACACTTTCGGAGAACGGTGTTTTTATAAGATGGAAGGAAAATGACAGTTATAAATCGTCGCACCTGAATGCCCATATACGCAACATTGCAGATGTTTCGGGAGCCGGCGATACCGTTATTAGTGTTGCCGCTTTGTGTTTGGCCGAGGGGTTAAACCCCGAAGACCTGACTGCCGTGGCAAATCTGGCAGGAGGTCTTGTTTGTGAGGAGGTGGGAGTGGTTCCCATCGATAAAAACAAACTGCACGATGAAGTTGTTAAAACCTTAACTTTTTAAATGAACTCATACTAATGACTAACAATAGTAAAGGAAAAAAAGAGCAGGTACGCACTATGTTTAACGACATAGCTCCAAAGTATGATTTGTTAAATCATGTGCTTTCGATGGGAATTGATATACAGTGGCGGAAAAAGGTACGACGTTTACTGGCGACAATAAAACCGGCTAAAATATTGGATATTGCCACGGGAACCGGTGACCTGGCCATCGAATTGGCAAAACTGAAGCCTCAAGAGATTATTGGTGCCGACATTGCTGTTGACATGCTAAAGATTGGCGAAGAGAAGGTAAAAGCAAAAAAGCTCGAAAATATGATAAAAATGGAGCCCGGTGATTCGGAAGATCTTCGTTTTGATGACAACTATTTTGATGCCGTTACCGTGGCTTTTGGTGTGCGTAATTACGAAAATCTTTTAAAAGGGTTGACTGAGATGAACAGGGTGATGCGGCCCGGCGGGCTGGTGGCTATCCTTGAATTTTCCAAACCGCACGGATTTCCGTTCCGGAATATTTACAACTTCTACTTTAAAAATATTTTGCCGGGTGTAGGCCGTATGGTTTCCAAAAATGATGAAGCCTACACTTATCTCCCCGATTCGGTTCAAAAATTTCCCGAAAACAAGGATTTCATGGATGTTATGGCGCAGGCAGGGTATAAAAACATTAGCCAACAACGGTTAACCTTTGGCATTGCTACCCTCTACGCTGCCACTAAATAACGAAAGCCTCTGCTTTTTTTACCTTACCTAAACGCGAAACACAAAGTAAGCATAGCTGCAGAGCAGCGAGATATTATTTCGCTACCTATAAAAAAAGTCGTTCTTCGACTCTATGCCGGAGAACGACTAAACGCGGGTCAACCCTAGTTGAGACATCCCATATGCAAGCCCTTTCATCATAAATAATAGGTCATCAAAACCAAACAACCTTTACCTGATTTTTGTCCGGTTGTTCACTCTATTTTATTAATTATATTTGCGCATCTTTTTCGTGCGGGAATACTATTAACCTGCACATCACGTTAAACAATAAAAACTGTTCAACATTGAGAAAATATTTCATCATCATTATAGCCCTTACTTTGGGCACTTTGTTTAGTATCAGTCCGGTTTCAGCGCAACAACGTAAGGTAAACAACTTACCTACCTACGACCGGCAACCTTATCATTTCGGATTTATCCTGGCAACCAATCAGCTGCTTTTTACTGTAAAAACGGTTGACAATATGTCGTCCATCAAGTTTAACGCTCTGCAAACGCCCGACTTTCCTGCCGATTCAAGTTTCGTTTACGAGCTAACCGGTATTGGCCGACCCGGGTTTACCATTGGCATTTTAGGAAACCTGCGGCTGGGCGATAACACCGACTTACGGTTTATTCCGGCTTTATCGTTTGGCGAGCGGGCACTCAACTACAATATTTTAACCTATCGGAACGGGGAAGGAAAGTTCGTGGAAATTCAAAAAAATATTACGTCCACTTTGCTGCTTTTTCCGTTGGAACTTAAATACCGTTCGCATCGTCTGAACAATTTCGCCGCCTATGTGTTGGGGGGCGTTACCTACACCCTCGACCTCGCTTCGCAGAAAAAAGCACAGGCAAACACCAACGATATTACCGTTAAAATACAAAAAAACGATCTCCTTCTCGAGGTGGGTGCCGGGGTGGATTTTTATACCAACTACTTTAAATTTGGCGTTCAAATTAAGATGGGATACGGAATCAACAACCTCATTAAAAAAGAGGGAAATATTTATACCGATGTAATCGACAAGTTAAATTCCAAAGTTTTCTTACTTTCGTTTACGTTTGAATAAACGAACACCATGAAAATAACACCTAAAAATCAAGCGCTGTTTACCGAGCTGTCTCAAAAGTCAGCCATAAAACAACAAGTTTACCAGGTAACCCTAAAGTCGTTTAATACCTTGAAAGAGGTAATTAATCAATACGTCGAGCAATACCTTGAATTTGCCGGTTCGAATAAAGATATCCCGGATATCTTGTTTGAATCGAACAGCAACGGTCAGTTTGAAATAGAGTTAAAGTTTGGAAGCGACATCCTTATTTTCATGATGCATTCCAACGTATTTGAGTTTCCCCGCGATCATGAAGTAATGAAAACCTCTTATGTTAAGGAGGACAAATCCCGGTCCTATCACGGCATCATCAACATCTATAATTTTTTGGCCGACTCGTTCAAGTACAACCGGGTAAATGATATTGGTTATCTGATTGGCAGGGTGTTTATCAATAAAGACGGCAGCTTTTTTATAGAGGGAAAACGTGAGCTGTCGTACCTTTACAACTATTTTGGCAGTAAAAAATTCGATAACGATGCCATGAATGAGCTGGTTGAGGCCGCCATGCGGTATACACTGAATTTCGACCTGCTCACCCCTCATTACGATTTGGTTAAAGAGGTGTCGGTGGTTGAAATGAAAAATGCGGTGGATACTATCTCGCTTAAAACAGGTAAACGACTTGGCTTCCGGTTTCAATCGGATGACCAAAAAATTTAATCATCAAAAATAATTATCAATGAAAAAATTTTTTACACTGTTGCTCATTTTGGCTTTGATGCCCGTGATGAGTGCTTTTTCGCAAAGTAAAGACAAGGGTAAGTTTAAAGAGTACGAGCCCGGCTATTATCAGAATTTTATTCTGAAAGATGTTCATGCCAACGAGCAAAAACAAAAAACCGTTAAAAAAGAGAAGTATTTTATGATGGATCAGTCGGGCATGGAGTTACCCAACAAGCTAGCTGATTATAAAGATCATACCTACTGGCATACCCCTACCACCTCGCAGGGAAATACGGGAACCTGCTGGTGCTTTTCAACCACTTCGTTTTACGAGTCGGAAGAGCATCGCTTGTTTAACAAAGAGGTAAAGCTTTCCGAAATGTTTACCGTTTACTGGGAGTATGTTGAAAAGGTTGCCCGATTTGTTGACACAAGAGGCAACTCGCTGGTAGATGAAGGCTCCGAATCGAATGCCGTGGCTCGTATTTATAAAAAGTATGGCGTAGTTCCCCGTTCGGTTTACGATGGCTTTTTACCCGGCCAGAAGTTTTACACCCATGAGCAGATGATGAAAGAGATTAAAAAATATCTGAGTAGCGTTAAACAAAACGATGCGTGGAATAAAGAGGCCATTTTGGCTACTACCCAATCCATTTTAAACCATTACATGGGCACCCCTCCCACGGAGTTTGATTACGAAGGTGTACATTATACACCCAAATCGTTTTTAAAAGATTATCTGAAGCTAAACATGGATGATTACGTTGAGGTACTTTCTTATTTGCAAAAACCGTTTTGGAAGCAGGTAGAATACGAAGTACCCGACAACTGGTGGCATAGCGACGAGTATTATAATGTTCCGCTGGATGTTTACATGAATATTCTGAATCATGCCATCGAAAACGGCTATACCATCAGCGTGGGCGGCGACGTTTCCGAAGCCGGGTTTTCACGCCAGACCAATACCGCGCTGGTACCCGATTTTGATATTCCTTCAGATTATATTGATGATAACGCACGACAATTCAGGTTCTCAAACAAAACCACCACTGACGACCACGGCATGCACATGATAGGATATCTGAAAGATAAAAAAGGCAAGATGTGGTATTTGATTAAAGATTCCAGCTCAGGTTCAAGAAACATTGGCCAGGACAAACCCGAGTTTGGTTATTACTTTTTCAGCGAAGACTACACCAAATTAAAAATGATGGGCTTTACCGTTCATAAAGATGTTCTTAAAAAGTACATGAAGAGATTTAAAAAAAACCGGTAGACTGCATTGTAAAAAGCGAGAAAAATACTTGCCATCAGTTAAAACAGGAGTAAGTTGAATAAAGTTTCGTGATTTAATAAATACAACAATAACGATATATTGACCGGTTAATCGTGATTTATCAATATCAATTAATAACGAATGATTGTTAAATGGTAGTTAATGCATTGCAACAGCTGACATTTTTACAAATCTCTGCTCTTAAACCTAAACAGCGAAGGAATTGTTTTCAGGATAATGACCAAATCGGTTTTCCAGTTTTTTATTTCAAAATACTTGTTATCGAGCTTCATTCTCTCCTCCGGATCGGGTTTGTTAGAACCGTAAACCTGCCACAATCCGGTAATGCCTGCAGGAGCTAAAAACCGGTACGACAACATATCAGTGGTAAGATTTTCCGCTTCATAGGTTGGCAGCGGCCGATTTCCCACCACCGACATATCTCCTTTAATCACGTTAACAAATTGTGGTAGCTCGTCGATGTGGGTAGCCCGTATAAACTTTCCTACTTTGGTAATACGCGGGTCATCCTTTACCTTGATAAAGGTGTACTCCTTGCGCATCTGCTGTTTATATTTCAGATATTGATTTTCACAAATCTGATAACCGTGAATGTACAACAGAGGCGAGCAAGGACTTTCAGGGAGTTTGCAATCGGGACAAAACAGAAACTCTTTTAACGGGTCCTCTTTATTGGTTCGTTCCTGAGCATAAGCATTTTTAACTTCCAAATCGCGAAGTTTTGTATCGGCATCTTTATACATCGACCGGAACTTGTAAAAGTTGAAAATATCGTAGCCCCAACCCACTCTGCGTGAAATATAAATAATGGGACCTCGGCTCTCAATAGCAATGGCAAGGGCAGTTAAAAGCATAATAGGAGATGTAATCAAAAGGATGATACTTGAAAAAGCAACATCAAAAACCCTCTTCCCTGTCGAAACCTTATGCTTGTCCATCAGTTGCCGTGTTACAAATTTGCCATATAGATTTTTGAAAAACGAATAAGCGAAGGTAGGCCATTTATTATCTTCAAATTATTTTCTAATCCATTTATTTATTAACAGTTCGTGTTTAAAACTGCTGTTAACTCCCCATCTTATTAAACGATTTAATAATAATGTTTAAATCTTTAACAATAGAGTAATCTCTTGCATAAAGCATATTGGCTTTGTCAATCATTTCCGGCAACAGGTTTTTAGCTTCCAGAGCCGAAAGCGGACTCAAAACCCCTTGTTTAAGAGGAGGTAAATGAATCGAGATATTATGTTTAGGATGGTATCCAACCCAGCTTACCTTACCTGCCAATACCTTAAAAACATTGATGATAAACCTGGCCGGTTTCTTCTCAAAAAAGATGAGTACCGGAGCAAGTCCCAAAGCAACAATACTTACCAGTAAATCAATAAGCCTTTTGTTTCGCCGGTTGGCCGGCTTATCGATGGAATTAATATCTACCGTATAAAGATCGCCCCTTGTATTGATGGAGTTACTTCCGATAATCGACAGGCTGTCCTCAGGTGCTATTTTGTAATCCACCCGGGTTTCCTGCCACTCGGCCATTTTATCGATAATTTGCTGGTGGTTGATGTTTTTTGAGCAGAATATCACTTCGTCAATGTTGTAGATGGAAATAATATCTTTTACCTGCGTTAAGTTGCCGATAAAATTATCACTCACCTCTCCATTTTCTGCCGGGCTGGCGAGGCCGATAAAATCCGGTTTAATATAACTTTCATTTAAAATAGATGAAACCCGGCCTGTTTCATCTTTATCACCAATCACCAATAAACGTCTGCGTTTTTTTTCTCCCAACTGTATCCACTCTGCCCCCAGCCAATGTAATATCAATCGAAGTGCCGGTAAGGCTATCACTCCCCACAGGGTTCCCAACAAAATCATGGCGGGTGAATAACGCATCTGCTCCGGAAGTAGCGCGTAAAACACCAAAATAATAATGGTGCCCGCTAAAATGCCCTGAACGGCTTTCCTTATTTTTAGCGGTTTGTCGTAGCCTCCGTTAAAAAAGATTGTTGTCAGCCATATTAAAATATAGGATGGAATTACAAAATGAATATACTCTTGCGGATAGTCGCCTCCTTCGGGATAGATAAGCCGCCGGCCCCAAAACTCTTTAATGATTATCATGCCTGCAAACATCGACACTCCATCGGCCACAGGCATAATCAACTGATTAAAAAACCGCGACAGAATAGCGATAAATGCTCTGAAATAGATGGCAATATTGATAAGATTGGTAAGCAGCCTTGCATTTTTTTGCGTGAAATGCTTGCGGGCAAAAATCACCATCGCTTTGTAAAACACCAGCACGTAATTTACGCTGCTTTTTTTGGTGCTTTCGCCCTTGTAATGAATTATTCTGGTTTTGGGAAAATAGTAATTCTTATATCCTGCCTTAATAATCCGGTACGACAAATCGATATCTTCGCCATACATAAAAAACGACTCATCCAGTAGTCCGATTTTGTCTAAAACACTTTTGCGCATCAGCATAAAAGCTCCGGCAAGGATCTCCACTTCGTGGATTTCATTTTGGTTGAGGTACCCAAGATGATATTTTGAAAACCGTTTGGATTTAGGAAATATCTTTGAAATGCCAAACATCTTGTAAAAAGCAGCCTCAGGGGTAGGAAGACCCCGTTTTGATTCGGGAAGGAATTTTCCCGAGCCATCTACCATTTTAACACCCAGCCCCCCTGCATCGGGATGCGAATCCATAAAAGCTACTATCTTTTCAAAGGTGTCGTCTTCAACAACCGTGTCAGGATTAAGTAAAAGTACATACTCCCCCGAAGCCATCTTCATGGCCTGATTGTTGGCTTTTGAAAACCCGAGGTTCTTTTTATTGGCTATCAGTTTTACTTCCGGAAACTTATCTTTAACCATTTTTACCGAGCCATCAATGGAGTTGTTGTCAACTACGAATACCTCCCCGATAACAGTTTGCATGGCCTTACGAACCGATAACAAACACTGTTCAAGAAAATACTCAACATTATAGTTAACAATTACAACCGATAGCTTCATGGAAACAGATTATAGGCCAAAAATAACCAATTAAGCTAAAAACGTAACCAAAGTGAGAAAATTGTTACATGGCACACTGATCGGACTGATTTAACTGATTTGTTATTATGACTAATTCTAACAAGTTGAGGGCAGGAAAATGCCTGGGAGTTTCCTTGACTACAGCAACACTCGTACCTCGTGTTGCTAGTACTCGGAACGACGTATGCTTTACTAAAGAGGCAGACTCCCGAATCAGGATACTTGATTAATATATTACAACTTTCCGGGTTTGCGTATCGCTTTTGTTTTCAAGACGGATGATGTACACACCTTTTGGCCAATCACCGGTGTTCAGATTTATCAAGTGGCTGTTGCTAACAACTTGTTTAAGCATGGTTTGCCCCAGTTGATTGGCTATTATCAGGTTGTTAAACAGGCTGTTGGCATCCCATTCGATGGTGAGGTGGTTTTTAGCAGGATTAGGATACACCTTAAAACTTTTTTCACTCTTTGTATCATCAATTCCAACAAATTGTGTAACCGTAACATTGTCGATATATAGCGGGTTTCCAAACGAGTTAAAGCTTTCGAAAGCGATAAGTACGTTGCTTTTGCCCACCCAGTTATCCAGGCTGATACTGTTACACTCGCTACCATAACCCTGTCCACACCAATCGCCGGGGTTTTGAGGTACCCACAAATCAGCACCGTCATATTTTTCATGGGTAGCAAAGTTGCCGGTACCATCATCGCCATAGGCGGCCAAACGCGTCCAGGTTGTTCCGCAATCATCCGAAAGCAACACAATAAGCGAATCGGTTGCCCCGTCAAATCGGGTTGCGTAAGCATGTTTGAACTCCAATACTGCGTTGCTTATCCCCTTCAAATTAAAAGGCGGCGAAATTAACCGGTCGCGTTCCCCGTAATAGATGTATTCTGTAAAGTCGATAGATGCTGAGAACGGACTATAATAGCCGGCAGTTTGACTAATTTGCCAGGTTGACCGGTTATCAGGGTTGTCAATTTGCCAGTATTGATTATCGAATCCGGCTTCAAAGTTTTCATGAAAATAGGGAACGAAACCTCCGGCAACGATATAATCGAACTTAGTATCGGTTGTGCTGCCATTGAGGTTGGTAGCCGTGAGGGTTACTGAATAAGTACCTGATTCGTTAAACGAAACAATCGGATTTTGGCTGAAAGCATCGGTTCCCTCTTCAAATGTAACAGTGGAGGGGGTGAATTGCCACTCCCAGCTCCGCGGCATGTACAAACTTGAGTCGATAAAATGTACCGGTTCTCCCACACAGATAGCCACTCTGTCAGCACCAAATACAATCTCCGGTAAAATGGTGGAGCTGGCGGTTATGTAATTTTCTTTTACAAGGGTATCGGTTCCCAACTCGTTGGAGGCAATAAACTGCACATCATAACTGCCGGCGGTATCATAAAGTATTTGTTCCGGGTTTTGATTTGAGGAGGTTGCCGGTGTTCCTCCCTCAAAGCTCCATTCCCAACTACCCGGAATTCCTTTAGAGAGATCAGTAAAATTGACACGCTCTCCCGCAGGGATTAAAATATGGTCCGCTTCAAAATCGGCGATGGGAGGGTAGCTGGTTTTTACATATGCCCAATAAGTACTCCAGGTGCTGGAAGGCTCCTCGGAGTATTCCTGGATGGTCCAGAAGTCGGTTTGGTCAACCGGATCGAGTGCTGTGGATGAGTAATCACCCCAGCGGTTACGTCCGCTGCCAAACGATTTATTGTAAGGAGCCAAACCGTCTTTGTATTGATAGTAGGTGCGAATGGTACCTGAAGCCTCGTAATTTCCCTTAAACGAATAGGCGGCACTCGGGTATTGGTCGACAGAAAAAACATCGTGACCAATCATGATGTCTTCAAACTTATTGACGGCTATGGATGGAAAGGCAAAGGAATAAAGATTGGTAGTATCTTCGATGCGACCTCTTTCAAGAATAACACCCGTGGTATCGAGTTGCCACCACTGAACGGCTACCCGTTGCGGATTGT